>NZ_JADOUT010000020.1:0-65811 GCF_015752345.1 Arthrobacter sp. CAN_A212 | reverse complement strand
ATCCGAGCCCACTGAGCATCCGACAAAACAGCAGTACGTGACATACCACCAGCATCCCAAAGACCTCACCGAACAATAAGGAGACACGCCCTAGGGCACCCCTACCTCGAAGGTCAGGGTTGTTCGCGTTTCCGCTCGTCCCACTTCTCTTCGAGGGTACTCAGAAAGCCACCGCTTCGATTGACGGGTGCTGCCTTTGAGGCGCCCCGGGGCATCGGAGAAGCTTCACTTTCCTTGGACCGGGTGGTAGCGAAATATACGCCTGCGCCCATCACAAGGAAACCTGCCACGCCCACCAGGATGATCTGGTTCGCGACGCCCAGCAGCAGGATCAGGATCCCTGCAACAGCCATCAGTGCGCCGATCACAATTCTCCGCGTCGACATCGATCGCGGTGTGCTCGACGCCATTGAACTGGCAAACTTTGGATCGTCGGCGTGTAGCTGCTGCTCCAGCTGATCAAGCAGCCTCTGTTCGTGTTCCGAGAGTGCCATCACTGCCTCCATACGGTTAATTAACTCTGGTCCCTCACCCCAACCAACGAGTACCCGATACATCGAGTTCCCGGCCACAGGAACACATGTGTCCGGGCCCCGATTCAACCGATACAGATGGCTAAAATTGACCTTTGCTCTAAGGATAGATCGCAATGCCCGCAAGGGAAAGTCACCAGCTTCGCGGACCCGTTGGGGGCTTTGGCACTGGGGCCCGCTGGACGCCTCAGGACGAGGAATCCCGAGGCCGACTGAAGAGCTGAGCTGGCTGAATTGCAGCCTTGCCGAACTTCCGGTTAACCTCGTCGAGCGCCGACTCCGCCAACCGCCAGTTCTCGTCCCGGCGGTCAATGGTCAGCTGATGACCAGACCCGGAGGAGGGCTCCAACTGGTCCGCGCGCACGCCGACCAGGCGCACGCTCATCGGACGCTCACCGAGGGCATCGAGCAGGGACAGCGACGCAAGGTAAATGGCATTGGCGCTGTCGGTAGGCTCGCTGAGCCGCTTCGTTCTGGTCAGGGTGGAGAAATCGGCGTAACGCAGCTTGATGGCCACGCCACCGCACTGCAGGTGTGCCGCGCGCAAGCGCGCCGCGGTGCGATGGGACAACCGAAGCATCTCGGTATGCAGCGTGGGATCATCGCTGACATCGTTGGCAAAGGTTTCCTCGGCGCCGACGGTCTTCTCCTGACGCGTGACCGTGACGGTTCTCGGGTCCCTCCCCCAGGCCAGATCGTAGACGTGCTGACCGGTTACCCCGAGCAGCTTGCGCAAGGAGGACACGGGGGTCTGCGCTAGATCCTCCACCGTCCGAATCCCCAGCCGAGCCAGGACTTCCTGGGTTTTGGCGCCCACCCCCCAGAGTGCTGACACTGGAAGGGTATGCAGGTAGGCAACCGTCTCCTCGCCGCGGATCACGAGGAGGCCATTGGGCTTGGACCTGGTGGAAGCGATTTTAGCGACAAACTTGGTAGTGGCCGCCCCCACGCTGGCGGTGATCCCCAGTTCGCTCCTGATTTTGGTCCTGATCAGCTCGCCGATATCGCGCGGCCCACCCAGCCGACGCATCGACCCGGAGATATCAAGGAACGCTTCGTCGACGCTGAGTTGTTCGACGAAGGGGGTAATGGTGCCGAAAATGGCCATCACCGAACTGGATACCGCCGCGTACTTGTCGTGATGGGGTTCGAGGATGATGCCCTGCGGGCACAGGCGCATCGCTGCGGACATCGGCATTGCGGATCGCACCCCGAAACGTCGCGCCTCATAGGATGCGGACAGCACCACCGACCGGCCGCTGGGAGAACCAACAATGACTGGCGCACCGACCAGATCAGGCCGGTCCAGCAACTCCACCGCAACATAGAACGCATCCATGTCCACATGGAGGATGGTGCACTCAGCATCCGGAAGGTTCGCCCTGGGCCCAACATTCACAGTCCAATCGTAGCCAGTCACTAGGATGGAGTGAGCCCGGAGATCGCCCCGGCCAGGGAAATGCGCGCTGCGCACTGGCGCGGACTCTTGCCCGCACCCAGAGGAGAGCCCATGACCGCTACAAATCCATATGTCGAAGAGGGCTCGGTTGAGCAGCTGGTCATCTCGGAGCAGTCCACCTACCGCGCCGACGTGACCGCCGGCCTGGACGGGTTCCTCTCCCGCCAGCGCGAAATCCTTGTCTCGATAGCCGAGGATGCCCTCGAGCCAGCCGCGGCGATCACCCGGCTCACGGCGGGCGGCAAGCGCCTGCGGGCATTGCTCTGCTATTGGGGCTTCCGGGGCGCCGGCGGGGCAGCCGGGGCCACCGAGCCCATCCTGGCAGGTGTAGCCCTCGAACTGTTCCAGGCAGCTGCGTTGATTCACGACGACGTGATCGACCGCTCCGACACGCGCCGAGGGTCACCAAGCGTCCACCGCCAGTTCGGAACCCTCCACCAGGGCAACCGGTGGCATCTGAGTCCGGACCGGTTCGGGGTGTCAGCAGCGATCCTGACCGGCGACATGTGCCTTTCCTTCAGCGAGGAGCAGTTTTCAGCCATCGGGGCGAACGCCGGTTCGGGAACTGAGGCCCGGGCAATCTTCAACCGGATGCGCACGGAGGTCATGGCAGGCCAGTACCTGGATCTGCTGGAGGAAGCTGTAGGCCCGGACCGGACACCGGCCGAGGCCGCCGAGCGGGCGCAACAGATTGTCAGGTTCAAGTCGGCGAAGTACTCAATCGAACATCCGCTGGGCCTCGGAGGAGCCCTCGCGGGTGCCGGTGCCGCGCAGCTGAGGGGTTATTCGGCTTTCTCACTGCCGCTCGGCGAGGCATTCCAGCTCAGGGACGACGTGCTTGGCGTGTTCGGTGACCCGCTGGTCACGGGCAAGCCAGCCGGGGACGATCTGCGCGAGGGCAAGCGAACCCTCCTGATAGCTCAGGCGCTCAGGGACGGCAGCCCCGCCGACCGTCAGTTGATTAATTCCACCCTGGGCCGCGCCGATCTGGATGACGACGGCGTCAACCGGCTGCGGGATGCGATCTCCACGTCGGGGGCACTGCACGCGGTCGAGTCGCTGATTGCCGACCGCTGGGATGCATCCACCGCCGCCCTGGGCCAGCTTGAGCTGGACGATGTCTGCCGCACAGCCCTGTCCGGTTTGGCAACCGCGGCGGTGAGCCGGTCGGCCTGACTGGCGCCACCCGCGTTACCACCCACTGCCGTTGTGCCCGCTGAGAGTGGGATTGCCTGGTCTTACCAGGCGGCCGCCTGCGCACGGCGTCGGATCTCGGTCTTTCGACCTTCCCGAAGCGCGTCGATGGGACGTCCCGGCAGCGACTCATCAGGGGTAAACAACCACCGGACGATATCCTCGTCGCTGAAGCCGGAATCGGCGAGGACAATAATGGTCCCCTTGAGGCTGTCCACCACCGTGCCCTCGAAGATGAATTCCGCGGGGACGCTTCGGACATTCCGCTCCTTGCTGCGGAGGGCAATCAGCGACTTCTCGTCGAGAAGGCCATGGACCTTGGTGATGGGCACATCCAGTTCGAGTGCCACCTCCGGAAGGTTCAACCATGCGGGCACAAGTTCTTCGAGTTCATTCACCCCCTAAGGGTGCCAGAAGTAGGGCCGCCACTCCACTTCTCGCATCGACACGCCGATAGCGCTGTCAAGGTGTGACCTAGGACTATTGTGCTAGGCAACTTGTGGTGTAGATTCTCATGAGTCACACCAGTAACACCAGTAACTTTCGACTCTCGCGCACCATCAGATGATTTTGATTGAGGACCCGACGACCAAGTTGATCGGGCCTGTTTCGGCCATCGGCGCGGCCCGTCCCGTTGACCAAAGATTGAGGTTTAGACCATGACTGCCCAGCGCTCGTCATCGCCGCTGTTCGGATCCCAGGCACGTGCCAGGGGCACCCGCCTTTCCAGCCGCTTCAACATTGCGGTATCCACCGCCGCCATCCCGGCTGTGCTGTTCTCCGCCGTCGCGCTGGCTCAGCCGGCCAGCGCCGCACCCGTCGCGACCAGCGCCCTACAGGCACCACGCCTGGCTCCTGCGGTGACTGTCCCTGCGAACCTGACGTCCGTCACGGGCAATGTCGCCGCCCGGATTCCAAGCTTCGTGGCGCCCGCCCAGATCGCCCCGAAGACCTACACGGTCAAGGCCGGCGACACGATCAGCGGTATCGCACTGAAGCACGGAGTAGACACCGGTTCGGTCCTCACCGCGAATGGCCTGAGCGCCAGCACGCTGATTCACCCGGGCCAGAAGCTCAAACTCAGCGGCGCGCCAGCCAGCAAGACTGCGGCGAAGCCCGCCCAGAAGACGCAGCCCACCGCAGCAGCCGGATATACGGTCCGGGCCGGTGACACACTGAGCGCCATCGCGGCATCACACGGAGTCAGCCTCGGAACAATCCTGAAGGCCAATTCGCTGTCAATGACTTCAATCATTCACCCCGGCCAGAAGCTCAAGCTTGGCGGCTCGACCGAGGTCTCGGTGGCCTCAACCGAGATCACACCGGCGGCACCCAAGCCAGCTACGACTGCATCCACCGGGTCCTACACGATCAAGGGCGGAGATACCCTGGGTGCCATCGCTGCAAAGCACAAGGTGAGCCTTGGCGCACTCCTGAAGGCCAACAAGCTCAACGCGACAACCACGATCCACCCGGGCAAGAAGCTGACCATTCCCGGAGCAGCCGCACCCACTACATCACCCGCTGCCGAGACCGCGCCCCCGGCTGACCTGGTGCCGTCCACGTTCCTGCACTACACCTACCCCCAGCATGTGGTGTCGGAGGCGAACCGGAACAAGCACCTGCTGAATTCCCTGCCGGTTCCAAGCAACGGGGCAATGAAAACCATCGTTGCTGACACCGCCCGCTCGATGGGCGTGGATCCGAGCCTCGCACTTGCCGTGTCCTACCAGGAATCAGGATTCAACCAGCGCGCGGTCTCCCCGGCCAACGCAATCGGTGCCATGCAGGTCATCCCCATGTCAGGCGAATGGGCGTCGGACCTGGTGGGACGGAAGCTGAACCTGCTGGACCCCCATGACAACGCCACCGCCGGCGTTGCCATCCTGAAGTCCTTGATCCGCACCAGCCCCAACCTGGAGGATGCCATTGCGTCCTACTACCAGGGGCAGTACTCAGTGAGCACCCACGGCATGTTCAGCGACACCAAGAGCTACGTCGCAGCGATCAAGTCGCACCAGGCGAACCTGCGGTAACTCCCTGACGGGACGACCGGTGAATCGGGGTGGAATCGGGTGTCGATTCCACCCCGTTCCATGTCTGCACTTAGGATCAAAGGGTGCATGAACGGCAGAACGACCCGCTGGTGGGCTCGGTGGTGGACGGGCGGTATCTCGTCCTGTCGCGCCTTGCCCGGGGCGGCATGTCGACTGTCTATCGAGCGACCGATCAGCGCCTTGACCGCGACGTGGCGCTGAAAATCCTGTACCCCCATCTTGCCGAGGACGCCAGCTTCCTGGACCGTTTTGAACGCGAGGCGAAGTCGGCGGCGCGGCTATCCCACCCCCACGTGGTGGGCGTCCTGGACCAGGGCGTCGAGGACTCCCCCGAGCGGTCCCTCGCCTACCTGGTCATGGAATATGTGCCAGGCAAAACGCTTCGGGACCTGCTGCGGGAGAAGGGACGGCTCACCCCGAGGATCGCCCTGGCCATGATGGATCCCGTGATCGAAGGACTGGGTGCGGCGCACGACGTCGGGCTGGTACACCGCGACGTGAAACCAGAGAACGTGCTGCTGGCCAGCAACGGGCGGATCAAAATCGCCGACTTCGGTCTGGCCCGCGCGGTCTCCACCACCACCAACACCGGCACCCTGATCGGCACTGTCGCTTACCTGTCCCCCGAGCTGGTCACCGGCGGAGGTGCTGACGCCCGCAGCGATATCTACTCGGCCGGCATCATGCTGTTCGAACTGCTGACGGGAAGGCAGCCCTACACCGGCGATGTTCCCATCCGGGTGGCGCTGCAGCACGCCAACTCCACGGTGCCCGCCCCCTCCACGCTGGTGCCCGGGCTGGCTGCGGACATCGACGAGCTGGTCCAGTGGTGCACCTCGGTTGACCCGGAGGATCGCCCTATCGATGGCAACGCCCTCCTCGGCGAACTCAGGCACATCCGGACCACCCTCACCGACGAGCAGCTGGACTTCGAACTCCCCGACGACGAGCGCAGGGACGGTACTCCCGCGGCGGTGGCCGGTGCAAAGCCCGGCGGCACCGAAGCGATCGATACCGTCTCCGGGGGCGGCGCCACCGAGGTAATCGGCGCACGCCGCAGCCCGCGACCGACCGAAGTGATCGGGGCCGACCAGTCCAGGACGTCGGTGATCGCGCACGACGTCCAGCACACCCGCGCTTTCCGGACCACTCCGGAACCCCAGTCAGCACCCCAGCCCACACCCCCGAAAGAGCCGGATCCGAAGACCCGCGACAAGGCGGCAGCGCGGGACTTCAAGGTCTATCAGAAACAGCAGGCCAAGGCGGCCCAGCGGCCTGAGAAATCTCTCCACCCGGGAAACCGGGGTCGCCGCAACGCGCTCTGGATTGTGCTGCTGCTCCTCCTCGCGGGGTTGGCCGCCGGGGTCGGGTGGTTCTTCGGCGTCGGTCCCGGCGCCCTGGCCACCATGCCCGACGTCGTCAACCGCTCGGTGGCGCAGGCGGAACTCCTGTTGGCAGAGAACGGCCTCGACTCCCCCCGCTCGGAGGAGGAGTTCCATGATGAGGTGGAGTCAGGGCTGGTGATCCGCAGTGAACCGGCAGCACAAACGCAGCTCCGTCGCTACGAGTCGGTGGAACTATTTGTCTCCAAGGGTCCCGAACTGTTCGAGGTTCCCAACGTGGTCAGCCGCAGTGAGGCGTCCGCGACTGCACAGCTCGACGCAACCGAACTGGCAATCGGTGAGGTCACCCGGGAGTTCAGTACCGACGTCGCCGACGGGCTGGTCATCAGCCAGACACCCGCGGCTGGCGAGCAGTCTCCCCGCGGCACATCGGTCAACCTTGTGGTGTCGCAGGGACCGCAGCCCATCGACGTCCCGGTGGTCTCGGGGCTTTCCCGGGCGGACGCTGTTGAAGCGATCGAGGCCGCCGGACTGGTCGCCGCCGTCGCGCCCGACGGCGAGAACAGCCGGGACATCCCAGAGGGCGCCGTCGTCGGGCAGAGCCCATCCGGCGGCCAGCTCACCCGTGGCCAGACGGTGACACTCACGTTGTCCCTTGGCCCCCGCCTCGTGGAAGTACCCAACGTGTTCTCCCAGCGGGAGGAAGCGGCCGTGGCCGAGCTCGAGGCGGCCGGCTTCGTCGTCGTCGTGGACTACACCTTCGGTAGCTCGGTCCTTGGACTGGTGGCGGGCCAGGACCTCACCGGTGAACAGCCCGAGGGGTCGACGGTCACCATCACCGTCACGTAGCCGACGCTCATTCTCGAGCTGACCGGGTTGCCTCGCAGAAATGCATCCGGACACCACAAAGGCGAAGCGTTGCCGCTTCGCCTTTGTGGTGAGCTGCTAGCTCTTGGAAAGTGCTCCGGCAACCAGGAATGCCATCTCGAGGGACTGCATGTGGTTGAGGCGGGGATCGCAGACCGATTCGTAGCGCTCCAGGAAGGCTTCCTGGTCCACCGGATCAGCGCCACCCAGGCACTCGGCGACGTCGTCGCCGGTCATTTCGACGTGCAGGCCACCCGGGAAGGTGCCCAGGGAGTCGTGCACCTCAAAGAAGCCACGGACCTCATCCATGACGTCGTCGAAGTTGCGTGTCTTGTAGCCGTTCGGTGAAGTGACCGTGTTCCCGTGCATCGGGTCGGAGACCCACAGCACCTGAGCGCCGGAGTCGGTGACCTTCTGGACCAGCTTGGGCAGCTTCTCCCGGATATTGCCGGCGCCCATCCGGGTGATGAAGGTCAGGCGACCCGGTTCGCGGTTGGGGTCGAGCTTGTCGATCAGGGCCAGCGCATCGTCTGGGGACGTGCCCGGGCCAAGCTTGACGCCGATCGGGTTGCGGACCCTAGAGAGGAAGTCGATGTGCGCGCTGTCGATGTCGCGGGTGCGCTCCCCAATCCACAGGAAGTGGGCTGACGTGTCGTACGGCAGCCCCGTGCGGGAGTCGGTCCGGGTGAGAGCGCGCTCGTAATCGAGCAGCAGCGCCTCATGGCTGGCGAAGAACTCCACCCGCTTCAGCGCTTCGAAATCAGTGCCACATGCGTCCATGAAACGGACGGCGCGGTCAATCTCACGGGCCAGCGACTCGTAACGCGAGTGGGCGGGGTTGGCGGTGAATCCCTTGTTCCAGTGATGCACCAGGCGCAGGTCGGCAAAACCGCCCTGGGTGAAGGCGCGGATCAGGTTCAGGGTCGATGCGGACGTATGGTACGCCTTGACCATGCGGGAAGCGTCATGGCCCCGCGATTCAGGGGTGAACTCATAGCCGTTGACCATGTCGCCGCGGTAGGCCGGCAGGGTGACGCCTTCGCGGGTCTCGTCGTTCGATGAGCGGGGCTTGGCGAACTGTCCGGCCATCCGACCCATCTTGATGACAGGGAGTGAGGCGCCATAGGTCAAGACCACTGCCATCTGAAGGATCGTCCGCACGCGGGCGCTGATCCGGTCTGCGGTCGCGCCTTCGAAGGTTTCGGCGCAGTCGCCGCCCTGAAGCAGGAATGCCTTCCCCTGTGCAGCGGCGGCCAGGCGGCTGCGCAGCACGTCAACCTCGCCAGCGAAGACGAGCGGCGGAAGGGTGGAAAGCTCCTTGACGGAGGCCGAATACACGCTGCTGTCCTGCCAGGAGGGCTGCTGCGAGATTGGCAACTCGCGCCAGTGGTCGAGCATGGGGTCGGCCTGCTGGCTGCTCTGCCCGGCTGAGGGAACGGTGGAATCGGTGGGTGCGAGGATATCAGTCACCAGTTAAGCGTAATGGTTCAGGCAACCCGAGGTAGCCAGGGCCGTCACGCAGCCAGGCGGCGTTGTCATATTGTGCCGCCCGTTACTCGGCCCGCCGTATGCGGTGAGGACTGCGGAGGGACGGGCTCCCCCGGGCGGCAGAGTAGTGCGGGCCGGGCTACAGCGGGGGCACCAACTGCAGGTTAACGGAAGGCACCGGAGCGCTACCGGCTGCGGGTCAGCCAGGACGGTAGCTTGATGCTGGCGAGTCTGCCGCGAACCGAGTGCTTGTCAGTCCCGGAAGCCTCAGCCGTGGCCATCCCGGTTCCAGCCTTGTCGGTTCCAGGCTTGTCGGTCGAGCCCTTCACAGTTCCAGCCTTCTCAGAATCCTTCTTCTCCGTGGCCTTCTTCTCTGACACCTTCGCTGCGGCAAGCTTTTCTTTGACGCTGCTCGCGTACACGTCCACGTACTCCTGGCCGGAGAGCCTCATGAGTTCGTACATGATTTCATCGGTCACTGACCGCTGGACAAAACGGTCCTCCGCCAGCCCCTTATAGCGGGAGAAGTCCAGGGGTTCGCCAACAATGATGCCGATCCGACGGATATTGGGGATGCGCCTACCGATGGGCTGCACTTTGTCGGTGCCGATCATCGCCACCGGAATCACTGGGACACCCGTGGCCAGGACCAGCTTGGCAACGCCCGTCTTTCCGCGGTACAGCCGCCCATCCGGGCTGCGGGTTCCCTCGGGGTAGATGCCCAGGATGCCGCCGCCATTGAGCACCGCTTCCCCGGCGCTCAATGATGAGGACGAGGCAGCACCTCCCGAACGGTCCATCGGGAGCTGGTTGGAGAGGCGAAAGAACAGCGCGGTGAGTTTGCCTTTCATCCCCTTCCCCGTGAAGTACTCGGATTTAGCCAGAAAGATCACCGGACGGGGCACAGCGATGGGAAGAAAAATGGAATCGGAGAAGGAGAGGTGGTTGCTGACCAGTACGGCCGGGCCGTCCGCCGGGACATTGTCCATTCCCTTCACCCACGGGCGGAAAATCAGACCCAGAATCGGACCCACAATGATCCGTTTCATGAACCAATAAAACACGCTGACAGCCTTCCTAGACCCGGACGGGACCACACGGGAATCCCCCACTGATGATCGCGCTTTTCCTTGAGAGACTACTCTAAGGGGCGCATCCGCTGGTAAGGCATCGACAGCAGGTGGCACGATGGGGCTATGACATCCAGTGCCGGCCCAGTCGCCTTCTCCAACGACGGTTTCGGGGAGAACTCCCGCATCGGAGTGGTGATGAGCCACGGCTTTACCGGATCCCCGGTCAGCCTGCTGGAATGGGCGCAGTATCTGGCCGACCAGGGGTACGCCGTGAGGCTACCGCTGCTTGCCGGGCACGGAACTACCTGGCAGGAGCTTGCCCGTACGCCCTGGCAGCGCTGGTACGCCAGCTATGAGGCCAGCTACCGGGAACTGGAACAGTCGACCGACGTGATCGTCGCCGCAGGACTCTCCATGGGCGGGGCCCTCGCCCTACGGCTGGCCGCACTGCAGCCAGTGGCCGGCGTCGTCGTCGTCAATCCCGGCCTGACCATCGCCGACCCGCGGGCGCGCTACGCGGGGCTGCTGAAGTATGTGATGCGGTCGGTGCCCGCGATCGCCAACAACATCAAGAAGGAAGGGCTGGACGAGGGTGCCTACGCGCGGACCCCCGTCGCCGCCGTCGGGCAGCTCTCGAGACTTTTCCGGGAGACGGTGGCACAGCTGCCCACCATCACCGCCCCGACCCTGGTTTTTCGTTCATCAGTCGACCCGGTGGTGCCGGAGAGCAGCATAGAGGTATTGCAACAGCGGATTGGGAGTGCTGAACTGGAGATTGTCCGTTTGGAGAACAGCTATCATGTTGCGACCATGGACCATGACGCGCAGTCGATTTTTGAACGCTCAGCGCAATTCATCCAGCACGTGACGGCAGGTAGCACCGCATGACACCCCGAGGTCAGGAACCCAACGAGTCCACCGACGATGCCGTCTGGCAGGATCTGGTGGCGCGGCTGGAGCAGACTCCCAGTGCGCCGGACAGAGCGGGCGGAGAAGCCCCCGAACCGGCGCGCGAACGGAACGCGGGAGTAGGGATGTCCGATCAGGAGCGGGTGCGCGCGCTATTCGAGAATCAGCCCCGCCGCTCCCCCGGGGGTCCACGGGACTACACCCCGCAGGAGCCCGACGACGACGAAGACGAGGGGTATCACCCGCCGGAGCCGCCAGCTCTGGGCAGCGGAGAACCGCTTTTGGTGCTCGCCTGGTTCGGTGCCGTCGGTGGACCAATCGCCCTGCTGCTGCTTGCCATGTTCTGGCGAGCAGCTCCGCTCATGATGATGTTGGGAGTCTTGGCCATCTTCCTGGTCTCGGTGGCGTTCCTCATTTTCCGGCTGCCCAAGACCCGGGATTTTGACGATAACGGCGCAGAGGTCTAGCTGCATTGCCCTGAGAAGCTATTGCTCCGGTAGCCCTTTGGCTTCGGTCACCCGGGAACGTGCAGCGTCTCGGCCTGCGGAGCAGATGAATGGTGATCGCGCCGGCCTCCTCGCTGCGCGGCAGCGCCGGCCAGCACCACCAGGGCAATCCCGATAATCTGCAGGGCTCCCAGCTGCTGCTGAAGAATGATCAGGCCCAGCAGCACCCCGAACGCCGGCTCCAGCGCCATCAGGGTTCCGAAAGCTGCCGGGGTCATCCGGCGCAGTGCGAGCATTTCCAGGGCGAAGGGCAGCACCGGCAGCAGGATCGCCAGTCCCAACGCCGCGACGAGGATACCCGGAGTAATCTCCCCGACAGCCTGGGGAATGCCAATGGTCGCCGCAGCGAGTGCCGCGATCGGTACGGTGAGTGACAGGGAGCCGATCCCTGTGAACCGGTCACCGATGCGCTGTGTCAGTAGAATGTAGACCGCCCACCCCACGGCGGCCATTGCCGCGAACCCCACCCCGGTGGGGTCGAACTCTCCCCGCCAGGGCTGGGTCAGCAGGACCACACCGAGCAGAGCGAGCGCTGGCCACACCAGCGCGCTTCGTCGGTGGCTGCGGATCGCTGCGACGGTCAGCGGTCCAAGGAACTCGATCGCCACCGCGGTTCCCAGATCGATGTGCTCCAGTGCGGCAAGGAACCCGACGGTCATGACCCCGGTTGCCAGTCCGAGGCCAAGGATGGTCGGAACGTCCTGCCGGCGGATCGTGCGGATCGGCGGACGGACCAGGAGGATCAGGATGATCGCGCCCATGCTCAGCCGCAGCCAGGCTGTTCCAGCGGGTCCGACGGTTCCAATCATGTCGACAGATAGGGCGGAGCCAAGCTGGACCGAAAGCATCGCGGTGACCGCCAGGCCCCATGGCGGGACGAGTTGTGTCCTGGTCATGGCCGCTCCCGAGGGGCCTCGATGAGCCGTCTGGCTACCTGCACCTCGGTGCCGAGCCGCTCCAGCTGGGTGCACAGTTCAGCGGCGGCTTGGCCGAGCGCATCCTCCGACACAGGCGCCAGTGCGTCAAGAATGAACAGCGCACGTGTGGTGTGGTCATGGAGTTGCGTTCGCCGTCCCTGGCGCCAGTTCCAGCGCCGGCAGGTGACTCCCGCGTCGTCGCACCACACCACCTCTCCTGCCTCCGGGTGCTCCACCGTCGCTTCTCCCCCGGTTGCGGTATCGAATGGTTCGGTTCCGCTGGCGCGGATCAGTCGTGGCGCGCCAACGTAGCCCGCCAGGTCCTCACCGCCCAGGGGGATCTGGTGCAGGACCGAGATCGCGTTGTACACATCCGTGAGACGGTTCACCCGGGGCAACCCGGTTGCCGTCCGACGCATCAGGGCCTCCAGGCTGTTTCTGGTGCGCTGGGGTTTGGCGCCGAAGGCAAGGTAGGCATCGCGCCACGCCGCCACGTGCGGCAACTCCTCCACTGGTCCCGCGGCCAAAAGCTGGCCCGCGAACGTTTCAGCTGACTGCAGGAGTGCTTCGCTGACGTTGTCACTGGGACCGGGCTCCAGGCCATCGACGGCAATAAGTACGGCCCGGTAGTCCGGGCGCAGGGCGAACACCTCGGCATTCACCTGGCTGGAGTCCAGCAGTTGCTGGAGCGCGCGTTGGCTATTCATTGCTTGCCTCCACTCGAATGTCCCAGCCCGACGCCGGGCTCGAAAACAGCCATAGTGAACCGTGTGGGTTCGGCGCCGTCGTTCCGATAGGAGTGGTCAACATCGCCGGGGAAGGACAGAGCGTCTCCCGGTCCGAGCACGATTGGCCGGTCGTCGACCACTACCGTCAGCGACCCTTCCTGCACCTGAAGTAATTCCTTGGTCCCCTCAGAGTGGGGCTCGCTCGGATGGTGGTCTCCGGGCACCATGACCCAGTCCCAGAGTTCCACGACGTCCGGTGATTCGGTGCCCGCTACGAGACTGCCGCGGCCGCCGGCTTCCGAAGTCCAGAGGGCGGCTCCTTCGCCACTCCTGGTGACGGTGACGGGTTTCGGCGTAGGCGACTCGACCAGCGCCGGAAGACCAACCCCCAGGGCGTCGCTGATCCGTAAAAGCGTGCCGACACTTGGGTTCACGGCGCCCTGTTCTACATTGATCACCATTCGTCGGCTAACTCCTGCGGCCTCGGCCAGCTGCCCGAGCGTTAGAGAGCGGGACTGTCGCTCCTGTTTGACCCGTCCACCGATTGCCGCTGCCAGCGCGGTAGTAGTTGCATCCACGAGTGCAGCATACTGCACTATTAGTGCAGTATGCGTTTCGGTGGCCCCTCTATGAAGATGCGCATTCCGAATGATTCCTGTCAGCGTGTCAGCAGCCAACTCCGGAGGGGTTCTCAAGGCAGGTCTCAGCGACGCTGTGCCGCTCACTGCGCCAGATACTCATCAGGTGTGGTTCCGATGAGACCCGGGCGAGACCTGCGATCGGGAGCCACGGGCCACCATCAACTGAGTAGTCTCCAGCGAATAGCGTGTCCAGCTGCACGAAGTAGTCGCCGGTTTCCGTATACCTATGACTCGTGGGGGTCTCGGTATCAAACCCATCGCCCGGCACCGCACTTCCGGGGTTGGCGGTGGTCAGGCTTGTCCCGTCGCCGTAGGACCATTCGTAGGAGACTGGCCACGCACGCAGGTCGATCTGGGCGTTTTGAAACTCGAAAGTGAAGTCCTGGTCATCGGCGACGGCGTAGAGGTTGCTGTGCGCGTTCCTCAACCCGAACTGGTCAGGCTGTGAGAAGACACCCGCGGCCACCATCGGCTGACTCTCGAACTCAGTCAGCGTGATAATGATCGGCGCTTCCTCAAGGGTTTCTGCAGTCGGTGGCACCGGTGGTTGCCCCGGGTAGAGGCACCCACTCCGTCCCGTAGCAGTCTCTGTGGGTGGGCTGGTGTTCCGGTTCACCTCAATCCACTGCACCAACATTCCGTCGGCCCGTGCATCACACTGGGCGTTCAATTGCACACAGTATCCGGGATCCATGAAGTCTTGGGATCCAGCGGTGCAGACCCGCTCGTAGGTGTAATCAATCCCGTCATCAGTGGGAAGGTAGGCGTTAGTAGCTCCAGAGGACTCCCGCTCCGCCGAACCGCCGGAACCACCTTTGGCAGTCATAGAGTAATTGGTGACCTGAACTGTATTACCAGCAGCATGTGCGGACGGTGGTGGTGGATCCTTGGCGGCGGCTGGGTCAATGACAAATGAAGCAGCGGCCACTAGGCCCATGGCAATTAGAAACCGTCCGGCGTTGTTCCGAGAATTCATGTCAGGTTCCTTCCGGCTTACCATAATCCAGAATTTTCCATGCCCCATCTGAATAGTCGGCAAACATCACATCAATCACCGGAGTTGGAGACGGATCGGTTCGGATCTCCGATCCATCCGATTCGAAATAGGTGATGTCGTCCTGGCGGTTCTCGACGAAGGATTGAAAGGACCCCGAGGTGTTCTTTTCAAATTCGCTAGCGAAGTTGAGCACTTCAAACTCTCCGCCCCCTAGCCATCGTCCTTGGTCGTAAATTCCTTGGACTACTTGTTTGATATTCGAGCAACTTGCACACGCCGAATCAGTGATCGAATCGAACTCATCCCAGTCGTTGGTGATGTATCCGTAGCTGAAAAGCTCGAACCAGTACTCGGTGAACGCCTCCAAGCCCTCCACCGAGTTCTCGTCGGCAAGTGCGGGTTTTTCTGGGACCGGGATGTTGGCAGCTGGACCGTCTGACGAGGCGGCGGTCGGCTCGGGCGTGGTGGGTTCCGGCGGTGTAGTCATCGGCGGAGGTGAAGTGCTGGTGGTCTGCTCCGGAGCCGAGGCCGAGGTCACCGTCGCGCTGGGGCCGGGCGGCGATGCATCGCCCTCGCAGCCCGTCATGAGATACCCGAGAACGACGGCCATGACAACGGCCGAGCCTCGCTGCAGCCCGGTTCCGCGACTCACCGGAATCTCCCGAAACGCGGGCGAACACAACCGCAGGGCTGAATTACGCTGAAGGACTGGATCAAACTGCAGGGCCGAATCAAGCTACAGGGCTGGATCGAACCGCCGGGCTGGAGCATGCTACGAGGCTGTGACACTGTGACTCCCGGGGATTTGGGGCCGAGTCGAAGCAATCGAAAGACAACAGAATAGCGGAATCCAAGAATTTGCAAACGGTTATCCACAAACCAAAAATGGTCAGATCCTGGAAGTACGCGTACCCCTCAGTCGCGGACTCAGCCGGGACAGATCCGCCGCCCCTACCAGCCCCGCATAGGGTCCCAACGCTGCGGCTTCCACCCGGGCGGCGGGACGGAACCCACGGCCCGTCAGGTTCCGCGCGAAAGCCCGGCGGGCCGGTTCCAGCAGCAGGTCGCCCGCTGCCCCCAGTCCGCCGCCCACCACAAACGTCCCGGGGTCCAGCGCCGCTGCCAGGTTGGCAAGTCCAAGCCCAAGCCACTGCCCGACGTCGTCGAGGAGTTCACGGCAGGCAGGATCCCCTTCAAGCGCCAGCTTGGTCACCACAGCCCCGGTAATCAGCTGGGGATCGCCGTCGACCTCGCGCAATAGGGCCTGTGCCACCGGGGAATTCGCCGTCGCCAGCTCGCGGGCTTCGCGCCCGAGGGCGTTGCCTGACGCGTACTGTTCCCAGCACCCACGGTTTCCGCACTCGCACCTATGCCCCTGCGGCACGATGATCTGGTGCCCAAACTCTCCGGCCACGCCAAAGCGCCCACGTTCCAACGCGCCGTCCATGATCATCGCCCCGCCAATGCCTGTGCCGAGGGTGACGCAGACGAGTCGGCTCTCCCCCTGCCCGGCGCCGAAGCGCCACTCAGCCCACGCGGCGGCGTCGGCGTCGTTGACTACAGTGATCCGGCGGCGAAGGATCTGCTCGAGATTCTGGCGCAATGGTTCGTTCCGCCAGGCTAAGTGGGGGCTGAACAACACGGTCCCGTTGGTCAGATCCATCCAGCCGGCCGCACCGATCCCGACAGACCGGATGCGGTATCCCGCTGAGAGCTCGGCCACCAGTTCGGCAATGACAGCCTCCACATGCCGTGGGTCATGACCAGGGGTGTCCCGACGTGCCTGGGCCAGGATATTTCCGCGGATGTCGACCACACCGGCGGCGACCTTGGTCCCGCCAATATCGATGCCAATCGCCAGTCCCCTCCGGAGGAAGTTCCGCGAGTCAACTGGACCAACTGCCACCCCTGGGCGACGTCTACCCTGCCTGCCACCCGGTCCGGGAACGCGCGGCTGGCCCCGCGTCCGGGGCGGTGCTGCGGCATCCGTCTGCCTGATCATGGGTGGTCCTCTTCCTGCGTCTGCTGTTGGCGTTGCGTGACCGTTACCGATTCGTACATTACTGGAGAGTATTTACGCCCGTGGAACCTATAGGCTAATGAAATCCCGCAGGTTTTGGAGATATCAAAGGAGATAGTCGTGCGCGAATACAGCGTCCCCGTTCTGGTGGACACCCCCCGTGACAGCAATATCACGGAGTTGGTGGTCACCCAGGCTTCGAAGCCTTCCAATCCCGCGCTGTTCTCGAAGAAGGACAGCGCCGGAGAATGGCAGGACATCCGGGCGACTGAATTCCTCGCTGACGTCCAGCTGCTGGCCAAGGGGCTGATGGCCAGCGGTGTGCAGGCCGGCGACCGCGTCGCCATCATGGCGCGCACCCGTTACGAATGGTCACTGGTTGACTTCTCGATCTGGTTCGCTGGGGCCATCTCGGTTCCGGTCTACGAGACCTCTTCTCCCTCCCAGGTGGGCTGGATCCTCGAGGATTCGGGTGCTGTCGCGGCGTTCGTCGAATCGGCGCGGCACGAGAACGTGGTCCGCCAGGCTTCGGCCGCAGCCAACATCCCAGGCGCCCAGCACGTGTGGCAGCTCGACGGCAACGGGCTCGATGCCCTGCGCAGCGCCGGCACCGGTATCGACGACGACGCCCTCGACGCCCGACGCCGGACGGCCGGCCTCGACGACGTCGCCACGATCATCTACACGTCCGGCACCACCGGCAAACCCAAGGGCTGTGAACTGACCCACGGAAACTTCGTCGAGCTCTCGGTCAACGCGGGTGCAGCGCTTCCCGAGGTTGCGCACGAAGGCGCGCAGACCATCATGTTCCTCCCCCTGGCCCACGTGTTCGCCAGGTTCATCTCGGTCCTCTGCGTCGCGGTCGGAGCCACGGTGGCACACACCCCCGACGTGAAGAATCTGCTCCCGGACCTGCAAAGCTACAAGCCCTCCTTCATCCTCGCGGTCCCCCGGGTCTTCGAGAAGGTCTACAACAATTCGATGCTCAAGGCCGAGGACGGCGGCAAGGGCAAGATCTTCCACGCCGGCGCCAAGGTGGCCATCGAATGGTCCAAGGCAGATCAGGCCGGCAAGGTCCCGCTGATGCTGAAGGTGAAACACGCCGTTTTTGACCGGATCCTGTTCAGCAAGATCCGCGAGGCAATGGGCGGGCGCGTGGAGCACGCCGTCTCCGGCGGCGCGCCGCTCGGCGACCGGCTGGGCCACTTCTTCCACGGCATCGGCCTGATGGTTCTCGAGGGTTACGGACTTACTGAGACCACCGCCCCGATCACCGTGAGCACCCCAAAGAAGATCAAGATTGGCACCGTGGGCGCCCCGCTTCCCGGCAACGCCGTGAAAATTGCCGACGACGGCGAGATCCTCGCCAAGGGTGTCTGCGTGATGCGCGGCTACTACAAGCGTGATGACCTGTCCGAGGAAGCGTTCGCCGACGGCTGGTTCCGCACCGGCGACATCGGCGAACTCGATGACGAAGGATTCCTGAAGATCACCGGCCGCAAGAAGGAAATCATTGTCACGGCCGGCGGCAAGAACGTGATCCCGGCGCAGCTGGAAGACACCATCCGCTCCAACGCCCTGGTGTCTCAGTGCGTGGTCGTCGGGGATCACCGGGCATTCATTTCCGCCCTGATCACCCTCGACGAGGAGGCCCTCCCGGGCTGGCTGGACCGCCACCAGCTGCCCAAGGGCACCACCGTCGCCCAGGCTGCCGAGCACCCGCTCGTCACGGCTGAGGTGCAGCAGCTGGTGGATCAGGCCAACGCGAACGTGTCGCAGGCGGAGTCAATCAAGGCCTTCCGCATCGTGGCCACCGACTTCACCGAAACCAGCGGCCACCTGACACCGTCGCTGAAGATCAAGCGGGCCCAGGTCCTGAAGGACTACTCCTCGGTGGTCGAAGGGATCTACTCGACGCCACGCTCGTAGCGGATTTACCCGGCCTTCAGGGACAGGAGCGCGTTCTCGACGACCTCCGTGAGGGCCGGGTGAACCCAGTACTGGCCGCTGGCCATGGTCTGGGCGTCCAGGCCGAAGGACATCGCCTGGATCAGTGGCTGGATAATCATTGACGCTTCGTGCCCCATAATGTGGGCACCCAGCAGGTGACCGGTGCGTTGGTCGGCGATGAGCTTCACGAAACCGGTGGTGTCCTCCATGGCCCAGCCGTAGGCGGTTGAGCCGTACTGTTGCACGGCAACGGTGACCTCGAACCCTTCGGCCTCCGCCTTCGCCAGCGCCTCAGCTTCCGTCAGCCCGACGACGGCAATCTGCGGGTGGGTGAAAACGGCCGCGGGAACGAACCGGTGGTCGCTACTGCGCAGATCATCGGGGTGGGCAACGTTGTGCGCGACAATCCGCGCCTCATGGTTGGCGACGTGTTTGAGCTGGAACCTGTTGCTGACGTCCCCCAGCGCCCACACCCCATCCACGGGCACGCCATCCCGGAGCACCCGCTGGTGTGAGTCGACCACGAGGCGGCCATCGGCTTCCAGGTCAAGCCCGATGTCGGCCGCCCCCAGGCGGCCGGTGTTGGGTTCCCTGCCCGCGGCAACCAGGACGACGTCGACGTCGAGCACGCGGTCGTCGTCGCCGCCCGCGAGCACCGCGCGGACCGAGCCGTCGTCGTTGGCGGTGAGCGAGGCGACCGTATGGTTGAGCACCACGTCCCACTGGCGGGATGCTTCGGCGGTGAACGCCTCGGACACACTGTCATCGAGTGACCGCAGCAGGCTCCCGGAGCGGTTGACCACCGTGACAGCCGACCCGAACGCCCCAAAGATGTGCGCGAACTCCGCGGCAACGTAGCCTCCGCCGAGGATCAGGATCCGCGCCGGCAGCTCCTCCAGCCGCATGATGGTGTCGGATGTGTGGACCTGCGGCAGGGTGATCCCCGGGATGTCAGGCAGGACCGCGCGCGAACCGGTGGCGATGACCACCTGGTCGGCGTGGATCTCTTCGCCCGCGTCAGTGACGAACGACTTGTCGCCGGTGAACCGGACGTAATTTTCGTAGAGGGTGACATTCTCCAGCTCCTCCGCCCGGTAGTTTCGCCCGGCCTGGGAGATGGCGTCGATGCGGGTGAAGATCCGGTCGCGGATGGCCCGCCAGTGCACGTCGCGTAGTTCCAGGTCGACGCCCAGGCGGGAGGCCTCGCGCGCGTCGGTGGCCTGTTCGGCCGGGTAGACGAACATTTTCGTGGGGATGCACCCTACGTTGAGGCAGGTTCCGCCGAAGGTTCCCCCGTCGATGATGGCCACCTTGCGGTCGTCCCAGTCCGGGGTGATCAGGCTGTTCCCGGATCCGGATCCGACAATGACCAGGTCGTAGTGGGTCATCGACGGCCGCCGTTAGCGGAGCGTTCTTGCAGGGACATGGTTCCTCACAGGGTCAGCGGGGCGCAGCGAAGGGGCGCCTGGTCTCCAGCAAAACACTAGCGCACCCTCCCCCGCTATGAGGCAACGGCTAGGCCGGCTCCACCACGATCAGCAGGTCGCCACCCTGGACTTGTGAGACCTTTTCGACGGCGATGCGTTTGACGGTGCCGGCGACTGGTGTGGTGATGCCGGCTTCCATTTTCATGGCCTCGATGGAGGCGATCGTGGCGCCTTGTTCGATGGTGTCTCCCTCGGCGACCGTGATGGTGACGGCCCCGGCGAAGGGTGCCGCGATTTGGCCGGGGTTGGACTTGTCGGCTTTCTCGGCTGCCTTGACGTCGCTGTGGATGCTGCGGTCCCTGACGACGACGGGGCGCATCTGACCATTGAGCGTGCACATGACGGTGCGCATGCCCTTCTCGTCTGCCTCGGACACGGCGCTGAGGGTGGCGATGAGCCGGACGCCCTTCTCGAGGGCGATGACGTGCTCGCTGCCCTGTTGCAGGCCGTAGAGGTAGTCCCGGGTGTCCAGGACGGAGACGTCGCCGTAGGTTTCGCGGGTGGCCAGGAAATCCTTGGTGGGCCCGGCGAACAGCAACCGGTTCAAGGTGGCGCGCCGCAGCGTCGATTCACCGATCAGCGCTGCCTGATCTTCGCTGCTGAGTTCGGTGTCGCGGACCTTGACCTCGCGGCCCTGCAGCGCTTTGGTGCGGAAGGGTTCGGGCCAGCCGCCGGGAGGATCGCCGAGTTCACCGCTGAGGAAGCCGATCACGGAGTCGGGGATGTCGTAGTTCTGCGGGTTCTCCTCGAAGTCCGCGGGGTCCACGTTGGTGCCCACGAGCTGCAGCGCAAGGTCCCCGACCACTTTCGACGACGGCGTGACCTTCACCAGGCGTCCGAGCATCCGGTCCGCTTCGGTGTACATGTCCTCGATGGCCTCGAACCGTTCCCCGAGGCCCAACGCGATGGCTTGCTGCCGCAGGTTCGAGAGCTGACCTCCCGGAATTTCGTGACGGTAGACCCGGCCGGTGGGACCGGGGAGCCCGGACTCGAAGGGCGCGTAGACCCGGCGGACCGCTTCCCAATAGGGTTCCAGCGAACAGACGTCCGCCAACGAGATACCGGTGTCGCGTTCGGTGTTGGCCAGGGCCGCGACCAGGGCCGACGCCGAGGGCTGGCTGGTGGTCCCGGCCAGGGAGGCGCTGGCGACGTCGACGGCGTCGACGCCCGCGTCGACCGCGGCCAGCAGGGTAGCGAGCTGTCCGCCGGCCGTGTCGTGGGTGTGCAGGTGGACCGGCAGGTCAAAGCGTTCCCGCAGGGCAGTGACCAGCTGCGCGGCCGCGGCGGGGCGCAGCAGTCCGGCCATGTCCTTGATCGCCAGGATGTGGGCGCCGGCGTCGACCATCCGCTGCGCCAACTCCAGGTAATACTCCAGCGTGTAGAGCTTCTCCTCAGGGTCGAGCATGTTCGAGGTGTAGCACAGGGCCACTTCCGCGACCGCGGTTCCGGTGGCGCGGACCGCGCGGATGGCCGGTTCCATCTGTGAGACGTCGTTCAGGGCATCGAAGATCCTGAAAATGTCGATCCCGGTCTCCGCCGCTTCCTTCACGAAGGCCTCGGTAACTTCCTCGGGGTACGGGGTGTAACCGACCGTGTTGCGTCCCCGGAGGAGCATCTGCAGGCAGATGTTGGGCAGTTCCTTCCGCAGAGCCGCCAGACGCTCCCACGGTTCCTCGCCGAGGAACCGCAGCGCAACGTCGTAGGTGGCCCCACCCCACGCTTCCACCGAGAGCAATTGCGGCATCCGCCGGGACACGGCATCGCCGGCAGCCACCAGATCCCGGGTACGCACCCGGGTGGCGAGCAGCGATTGGTGCGCGTCGCGGAACGTGGTGTCCGTGACAGCCACGGCGGTCTGCGCGCGAAGCTCCGCGGCGAACTTCTCAGGTCCGAGCTCCTGTAGCCGCTGCCGCGATCCGGGGCCCGGGGCGGCATCGTCCTCGCCAGCGACGGGGAGCTTCTCGGCCGGGTCGATCTCGACGAGCCGTTCGCCGTGGGGCTTGTTCACAGTCACGTCGGCAAGCCAGGTGAGCAGTTTCGTGCCTCGGTCCGCGGACACCCTGGCCGTCAGCAGCTCGGGGCGTTCATCGATGAAGTTCGTGGCGACGTCCCCGGCGATAAAGTCCGGATCATCAAGGACGGCCTGCAGGAACGAAATGTTCGTCGACACCCCGCGCACCCGGAACTCGGCCAGGGCACGCCGGGCGCGGGTCACCGCGGACTTGTGGTCCCGGCCACGACAGGTCAACTTCACCAACATGGAATCAAAATGGGGGCTGATCTCGGCGCCCGCATACACGGTACCGCCGTCGAGCCGCACCCCCGCACCGCCAGCAGACCGGTACGCGGTGATCTGCCCGACGTCGGGCCGGAAACCATTCGCGGGATCCTCGGTGGTAATACGGCTCTGCAGGGCGGCGCCGCGCACCTGGACACTGTCCTGGCTCAGACCCAGATCGGCCAGGGACTCACCGGCGGCGATGCGCAGCTGCGCCTGCACCAGGTCAACATCGGTGATCTCCTCGGTGACCGTGTGCTCCACCTGGATACGCGGATTCATCTCAATGAACACGTGCTGGCCAGCCCGCTCCCCCACCGTGTCCACAAGAAACTCGACCGTACCCGCGTTCACGTAACCCAACGCCTTCGCGAACGCGACAGCATCCCGGTGCAAAGCCTGCCGGATACCCTCGTCAAGGTTAGGGGCCGGGGCAATCTCAATAACCTTCTGGTGGCGGCGCTGGATAGAACAATCACGCTCAAACAAGTGCATCACGTTGCCCTGGGCATCAGCCAGGATCTGCACCTCGATGTGACGGGGCCGCAACACCGCCTGCTCCAGGAACATGGTCGGATCACCGAACGCCGAATCGGCCTCCCGCATCGCCGCTTCGAGCGCTTCCCGAAGCCCCTCCCGCTTGTCCACCCGGCGCATCCCGCGCCCACCACCGCCAGCGACCGCCTTGGCGAAGATCGGGAACCCGATCTCGTCCGCGGCCGCAATGAGCTCATCCAGATCGGCGCTCGGCTGGGAAGACTTCAGCACCGGGATACCGGCCTTACGGGCAGCCTCCAAAGCATGGACCTTGTTACCGGCAAGTTCCAGCACATCCGCCGGCGGCCCAACAAAGGTAATACCCGCCTCCTCAGCCGCCCGGGCCAGCCCAGGGTTCTCGGACAGGAACCCGTACCCCGGATAAATCGCGTCGCAACCAGATTCCTTGGCAACCCGAACGATTTCCTCCACGTCCAGGTAAGCACGCACCGGGTGGCCCTCCTCCCCAATGAGGTAAGCCTCGTCAGCCTTCTGACGATGGATCGAGCCACGATCCTCGTAAGGAAAAACTGCAACTGTCTTCGCGCCGACTTCAAAGCCAGCACGGAAGGCACGGATGGCGATCTCGCCACGATTTGCTACCAGAATCTTCGAAAACATCGCTCTCCTGCGGACGTGCATCTCACCAGTGGATACCTGCGACCGTGTGCTACATCACGGCACTGCTCACCCTACCGCGCTGTGGGGTTCCACCCTTAACCCTTCGCAACATCGTGTTCTGGAGGCGGCGCTTGCTGGCTTCATAGCGGCACCTGGTCAACCTATGATGGGAGTGTAGATCGACGAGATGTTAGGTGTTGGGTTAATAAGTGCAAGTAGTGAGCATCAGCAGCCTCAAGGGCGGTGTCGGTAAGACCTCGGTCACCCTGGGACTGGCATCAGCAGCGCTGGCAGCCGGCATTCCGACCCTGGTGGTGGATCTGGACCCCCATGCTGACGCCACCACCGGCCTTGGCGTGAAGCCAGCCGACCGGATCGACATCGGGCGGTTGCTGGGGAACGCCCGCCGCGGCGACCTTCCGGGCAATGTGGCGCCGAGCGGCTGGGTAGCCTCCGCACGGCAACACAACCGGTCGACGTCGGGCGCGAAGACTGTCCTGGACGTAGCAGTGGGCTCCGCCTACTCGGGAATCTATGACCGGCCAGATCTCGGAAGGCGGGACCTGCGCCGCCTGAGCACCCTGCTGTCCCGGGTGGAGGGGTACGGCCTGGTCCTGATCGATTGCCCCCCGTCCCTGAACGGCCTGACCCGGATGGCGTGGACCGCCAGCAACCGGGTGCTGCTGGTCGCAGAGCCGGCCCTGTTCTCCGTGGCCGGCACTGAACGGACCATGCGGGCCATCGAGTTGTTCAAGCGCGAGTTCGCGCCGAACCTGTCCACCGCCGGGATTGTCGCCAACCGGGTCCGCCCGAATTCGAACGAACATACCTTCCGGCTCGCTGAGATGCGGCAGATGTTCGGTGACCTTCTGTTGAGCCCGATCATCACCGATCAGGAGAACTGGCAGCAGATCCAGGGTGCCGCCCACTCGGTACACCACTGGCCAGGGGAATTGGCACGCCAGACTTCCGGGTACTTTGATGAACTGCTCAGAAATGTGGTCGACTCGGGGCGGCTACGGAGCCGGGTGGCGCGTCGCGCCTGATGGCTTGACGGGCCCGGTGATGATGGGTCTGCCCCAAGAAAAGGGGGGCCTAGCTGCTGTGAAGCGGGAAGCTAGCTGATTTTGCGGGTGGCCCGGCGTTTGCTGAGCTCGTCGTCCGGGAAATCCTGATCGGCGGCGTGTTCGCTGGGAAGTGCCGCAAGGCTGCCTTCCACTTCTCGCCAGACCTTACCGACGGCGATGCCGAAGACTCCCTGCCCGCCCTGGACCAGGTCGATGACTTCCTCGGCGGAGGTGCACTCGTAGACGCTGGCGCCGTCGCTCATCAGGGTGATCTGGGCCAGGTCTTCGACGCCACGTTCGCGGAGGTGTTCGATCGCTGTTCGGATCTGCTGCAGGGAGACGCCGGTGTCGAGGAGGCGCTTGACCACCTTGAGCACCAGGATGTCACGGAAGCCGTACAGGCGCTGGGTGCCGGATCCGGAGGCGCCCCGCACCGCAGGTTCAACCAGCCCGGTGCGGGCCCAGTAGTCGAGCTGCCGGTAGGTAATGCCAGCGGCCTTGCAGGCGGTGGGGCCGCGATAGCCGGCATCCTCGTCGAGGATGGGGAGGTCTTCGGTGAAGAGGAGGCCCTGTGCGCTGGTAGGGATGCCAGTTCCGGCCGCAACCGCGTTGGAACCCGTACCGGCGTCGCCTTTGGGACTCACGTGCTGCCTCCTCGTTCTGTTCACCGTTGGAATACTAGGCACGGCAGCATCCGACATACACCAGAATTCTCAGGGTTTGCTCTCAAGTTTGCCCTGAGTTCATTGGTAGTGCAATGGAACCGTATGATTCGACGTTAGATTGCCGGGCACCCCAGGTCAAAGATGCAGGCCCTAAAGAGTTTGGCGTGTCGGGCCGTCAGCGCTCGAAATCCTCCGGCTCGACGTCTGCAAGGAACTCGCGGAACTGACGCAGTTCTCGTTCGGCGTTCACCGGTGGGGTGGCGGGGGTCTCGTCGTCGTCGTCCTCGGTTGCCTCGGTGATCTCGACGCCGGCCTCGTCCATGACCGAGGATGCGCAGTAGATGGGGCAGGGAACGCGGAGCGCCACGGCGATGGCGTCGGAGGCCCGGGAGCTCACCGTGGTGCCGTCGTCGAACACCAACTCGGCGTGGAAGACCGTGTCTTCCACAGAGGTGAGCTGCACCTGCCGGACGGACCGGCCGAGGGCGTTGACCACGCTGACCAACAGATCGTGGGTCATGGGGCGCGGCGGGACGATGCCCTGCTGGACGAACGCGATGGCGCTGGCTTCGGGCGCGCCGATCCAGATCGGAATGTGGCGCTCCCCCTGGGTCTCCTTGAGAAGGACCAGCGGTTGGTTGGAGGGCAGTTCGATCCGTACTCCGACAACTTCTACTTCAAGCATTGTGGGCCGCCTCAGCTATCCATGCGGGAAATTTGTCCCTGAACCAGCGCCGTGTGCAGGTTCAGGCACAGCTCGCTGATCTCACGGGCCATTTCGGCGGCGCGGGCCTTCGAGGCGACGTCACGCCGGGAGGCGACGGGTGCAACCACCCGCTCGACGAGGCCCAGTTCGCGGTCAGCGGCCGCGCGGAACGGGCGGAGGTGACGGGGTTCGATTCCGTGACCTTCGAGCAGCACGCACGCCCGCGTGATCCGCAGAGCGTGCTCGTCGAATCGCCCATCGACGGGGGCGATCAGCCCGAAGCCCACCAGGTCGAGGACGAGAGCATGCCTGGCCCCTGCCTCTGCCGTCAGGGTTTCAAGCGTGAGTGAACGCGTATAGGAGTGCAGGTCGCGGGACAGCTGCTCGGAGACCATCCGGGGCGAAAGGGTCATCCCGCCGGGGAGCGATTCGGGCTGCTCGCCGCGGTCGATCGCGTCGACGTAGTCCTTGATGACTTTCAGCGGCAGGTACTGGTCGCGTTGGAGCGCAAGCACGAACCGGAGGCGCTCAACATCGTGCGGTGCATATTTGCGGTACCCGGCGCGGGTGCGCTGGGGCGAAATCAGCCCCTTCTCTTCAAGGAACCTGATTTTGGACGCGGTGATTTGCGGGAAGTCCTCGGACAGTTCCGTCAGGACCTCGCCGATGTTGAGCACGTTGCCGTGGACTCGCTCGGGAGCGATGCCTACGGTGCGCCGTGCTGACTGGGGTGAGGGCATGCAGCGGGACCTATTCCTGTCCGAGTGGCTGGACTGGTGGCTGCTGCGCTGCTGCGGTCTGGGCGCTGTAGAAGGTCAAACGGAACTTGCCGATCTGAATCTCGTTGCCGTTGCGCAGCAACACGCTGTCCACCCGATCATTGCTGACGTAGGTGCCGTTGAGGCTACGGGTGTCGCTGACCGTGAACCCGCCGTCGACCCGCTCAAACTCGGCGTGCTTGCGCGATACCGTGACGTCGTCGAGGAAAATGTCGGCGTTGGGGTGTCGACCGGCGGTGGTCAGATCCTGGTCGAGGAGGAATCGCGCACCGGAGTTGGGACCACTGTGAGCGATGAGCAAGGCCGAGCTGCTGGGCAGCGCAGTAACCGCTGCCTGCTCTTCGGCGGAAAGCTTGGGGTCCACGACGGCTGGAGGAGCCAGTGCAGGGATTCCGATGGTGGTGGTCTCCGGCGACGGCGCCTGCTGCTCTGATCCGCCATTCGTGGCTGCGTTCTCGTTGCCAACCATTGGTGTTCCCTCCCCAAAATATGTAGCCAACCGGTCGAAAGACCGATTGGCCACCGTGTCCTTGCAACGGTGATTTTGCCTAGCTGTGCCGGACGTGCCCGGTCCCTCTAGCCTACCTGCTGTGAGTACTCCGTTGAACTCAGGAGTTCATCCACAACCGAGGGATCGGTGACCTTTATTTCGAGGAGCCATCCTTCGCCGTACGGATCGGAGTTGATGAGCGCCGGGTTGTCCTCGAGGGCTTCGTTGCGTGCCACCACTTCACCGGTGACGGGGGCGTAAATGTCGCTGACGCTCTTGGTGGATTCGACCTCACCCACCACATCGGCAGCGGTGACCGGTGAGCCGGCTTCCGGCATCTGGACGTAGACCACGTCTCCGAGGGCATCCTGCGCGAAATCGGTGATCCCCACGCGGACCACACCGTCGTTGCTTGGCGTGGTCACCCACTCGTGGTCGGAGGTGTACTGAAGATTCTCTGGAACGTTGCTCATGGGCAGCCTTTCGTCATACTCCGGTCCGACTGGGCGCGACGTCCTGGGGATGCCACTGATCGAGTATAGGCATAACGCCTGGTCGATGGGCAGGTTCGCCCTACCCACGGACCGCTGAGTGAGGAAAGATCAGTGAATGACCGATCTACCCTTCCCCCTCCAGCCCATGCTCGCGAAAGCCGTCAGCGAGGTGCCCGCACCCGACAGCGTGACCGGCGGCCTGTTGTACGAACCGAAGTGGGACGGTTTCCGGGCCATCATCCACCGCGACGGCGACACCGTGGACATCGGTAGCCGCGGGTCCAAGATGCTCACCCGGTACTTTCCCGAACTTGTTGAGGCACTGAAGGTCTCCCTCCCCGAGCGCTGCGTGGTGGATGGCGAGATTGTGGTGCGCACCGGGTCCCCGGGCAATGAGCGCCTGGACTGGGAGGCCCTGTCCCAGCGCATCCATCCCGCCGAGAGCCGGGTCCGCCTGCTCGCGGAGGAGACCCCCGCGTCGTTTATCGCGTTTGACCTCCTGGCGGACGGCTCCGGAAACCTTCTCGACTCCCCCTTCGCCGAACGCCGCGCCGCCCTGGAACGGATAGCGGACGGGTTCAGCGCACCCGTCCACCTGTCACAGACCACCCATGACGTGGACCTCGCCCGCCGCTGGCTGGTCGAGTTCGAAGGCGCGGGGCTCGACGGTGTGGTCGCCAAGCCGCTCGACGCCGGGTACGAGCCCGGAAAGCGCCGCATGCTCAAGATCAAGCACCACCGCAGTGCCGACGTCGTCGTCCTCGGCTACCGGGTGCACACCAGTGGTGCCGGTGTCGGCTCCCTGTTGCTCGGACTGTACGACGACGGCGAGCTGCGCAATGTCGGTGGCGCCTCAGCGTTCACCAACAAACGGCGGCTGGAGCTGGTGGAGGAGCTGGAGCCCGACGTCGTGCGGGACGCCGACGGCGGCGCGGTGCGTGGTGAAACCGACCGCAGCAGGTTCAGCGGGAGCAAGGATGTGTCGTTTGTGCGCCTG
Organism: Arthrobacter sp. CAN_A212; assembly: GCF_015752345.1. NCBI lineage: Bacteria > Bacillati > Actinomycetota > Actinomycetes > Micrococcales > Micrococcaceae > Arthrobacter > Arthrobacter sp. CAN_A212. The sequence continues at coordinate 37,008 of NZ_JADOUT010000020.1, read as the reverse complement.
CACCCCCGGCGGGTGATGGAGGTCAGGTATGACCAGATGGAGGGCTCACGGTTCCGGCACACCGCCCAGTTCTCCCGGTGGCGGCCGGACCGCGACCCGGAGTCGTGTACGTTCGAGCAATTGGAGGTCCCCGTGGCGTACGACCTAAGCGAGGTTCTGGCCTAGGTGTACTGACGCCCTATTTGCCCTATTTGTCCTATTTGCCCTACTTGTCCTTCTTGGCACGGCTGGGCTGGACGCGGGACGGCTCCCCCGGCATTTTGGGATAGTCGGGCGGGAACGGGAGTTCGCCGAGGCCCGAGTCGAGGTCGCGCTGCCACCAGCTCAGCAGCTCATCAATGGAGCCCGGCTTGTCGTGGAAACGTGCCCACGGGTCGCCGATGGTTTTGAGCCGTTCCGGCACGGTGAGGACGGTGTAGTTACGGGGGTCGGCGTTCTCCAGCTCATCCCACTCGATTGGGCATGACACCGGGGCATGGGCGAGGGCCCGAGGGCTGTAGGCACCGGCGATGGTGCGGTCGCGGTTGGCCTGGTTGAAGTCGACGAACACTTTTTCGCCGCGTTCTTCCTTCCACCACGCCGTCGTGACGGCGTCGGGCATCCGGCGTTCCAGCTCACGGGCCGCGGCAATCACCGCGTGGCGGACGTCCAGGAACTCCCGGACCGGTTCGATCGGGGCGAAGACGTGCAGCCCACGGTTGCCTGAGGTTTTGATGAACGCCTCGAGACCGGCTTCCTGCAGCACCTTCCGTAGCTCGATCGCGGCAGGGATGGCGTCGTCGAAATCAGTGCCCGGTTGCGGGTCCAGATCAATCCGCAGCTGGTCCGGATTGTCCGAATTGTCGGCCCGCGACGGCCAGGGGTGAAAGACGATCGTGTTCATCTGGGCGGCCCAGACGGCGGCGGCAGGCTCGTCGATGACGAGCTGCGGGTGAGACCTGGCGCTGGGATAGATGACCATCACCGACCGGATGTACTCGGGGGCACCCTTGGGTGGATTCTTGGAGAAGAACTGCTCGCCGCCGATTCCGTCCTTGAACCGCTGCAGGGCCAGGGGACGGTCACCATTGGCAGCGACGAAGGACTCCCCCACCTCGACCAGGTACTTGGCCAGGTCCAGCTTGGTAATCCCGAGGTCAAGCCATAGCACCCGGCTGGGACTGGAGATCCGCACATCCCGGGAGCCATGGGGGCCGTCAACGGTCAGGACTGTCGCCTCAGATGCCATAGCTACAACATACTCCCGGACGGGCCTCCCACCACCTATTTCTGGCACTGGCCTAGCTTTGTAAGCGTGTTCGACCAGCCCCTTCCCGGCTCGACCCCGGAGCCTCCCGCGGATCCAACTCAACGGATTGTTTGCGCCTTGACGGTGTGTCACGAGGCCCCTACCTTTGGGCGAAGGGGACGTCCGTCGACAGCTGGAAGGTTGCACATGTGCGGATCTGATGCGGAAGACCCCACGTATCCTTCCCAACCTTCGCCACCATTTGCAGCCCACCGGGATGCCGTCCCGCCGACAACTGCTCATCAAGCGATCCCGCAAGTGCTCGCCAGCGCGATCGGCACTATCCAGTTGCTGACATCGCGTCGACTTCATCATCCACGGCGAAATGTCGGGCGGACAATCCACTTCGCTGACGGCAGTTCCGCTTGGGTCTATCGGGAGACCCGGGTCGATACCGGATCTGCAAAAACCCCCACGGTACTGGTGGTCGGATTCGTCCTCAGAGGGATTCGCGGCCCAGCACACCTGGCTTTCCGTCTGGAAAGCTGGCTGAATCTTCCGATGTTTGTCGGGTTCCCTGGATTCACCTCGAAGCTGTGGATGACTAACGACCAGCATGGTTGTTACCGCGGAGTCTATGAATGGGACGGAGCCGAGCGTGCGTTGGCGTATGTTCGTGCTCTCAGCTGGGTACTCGGACTGGTCAGTGTCCCGGGGACGATCAGGGCGCATCTTGTGCCCGGGGTGCACAGGGACGACGCCCTCAGCCGGCCAGAACTGCTTGGCGCACCTGGGGCAAAACCTGATCAGTGGTGGCAGCCGGCGTCACACCACGAGGGCGGAAGCGGTCGCGAGGTAGATCGTCACCGTCAGAATGTCCTGGATCACCGTCGCCAGGGGGCCGGACCCAAACGCTGGGTCCTTCCCGAACCTACTGATAATCCAGGGCAGCACCAAGGCAATGATCGTCGCGATTGACGCGGCGGCAAGGAGGGAGACCGCAACCGATACGGCCACCTGCCAGTCCTGCCAGATCAATCCGACGACAATCAGGGACACCCCGCCGAGGAGTACGCCAAGGATCACTCCGGTGGCAATTTCCCGTCCTGCGATCCTGCGGATTCCCACGCCGAGGGACAGACCTCGGATCACCAGCGCCTCGGTCTGCGTACCGATCGCGTCGGCGAGGTAGACCACCCCGGGGACGAAAAAGGCGATCAGGACGTGCTCCGCGAGATCCGCTTCGAAATTACCGACCACTCCCGCTGCAATCAGGGCTCCGATGAGCCCCACGATGAGCCAGGGAAGGCGGTGCCACAACCGAAGCAGCACGGGTTCCACTGTCGTCGTCCGGGCAACCGAGGTGGACCGAAGAAAACCGCCGAGGCGGGCCAGGTCTTCTTCGTGCTCGGTCAGCAGGACTTCCAGGAGGGCGGTGGCAGGTACGAGGCCGACGAATCGACCGTCGTCGACGACGGCGAGGGTGGGTTCGTTGTGTTGGACTGCCTTCCACGCCGCCCGTTCCTAAACCGTTGTGGAAGCGACAATTGGTGGCTGGGAGTCCATGAGCTGGCTCACCACAGCAGTCGTCGGGGCGGCCAACAACCGCTCGATGGTGACCAGACCGAGGAGTTGGTCCCCCGTCAGCACGGCGATCACCGCGGCACAATCGTAGTGCTGCCCGCGCATGTCATCCAGTGCCTCGCCGACTGATTCATCGGGGTGTGCAGTGGGCACCCGGCGTGTGGTGTGTTGAGCCGCCGTCCGGAATTGAGTTGAATCGCCAGGATTAAGAACCGTCATCGGAAACCCTTCTCCACTTCGTAGAGCCGCTACCCAGGTGAACCAAAGGATAGGGGATCAGCGAGACTGCCGCTGGCACAAAGGTCGCCGGCCAAGTCGCCTGTTGACGGACCCGAGTTGAGGTTACACACCGGTTCGTCGGGCGACGCGCACCGGTGATGCAACGCTCCATCAGTCCAGCAGCGCCTCCACCGAGACGAAGCCGTAGCCTCGCGCTCGCAACCCTTCGATGATGCAGGGCAGGGCGGCGGCGTCGAGGGTGGTGCCGTCGTTCGGGTTGGAACCCACGTGCATCAGAACAATCTGGCCGGGCCGAGCCGTGTTCAGGACCCGCTGGCACACAATCGAGGCGGTGATGCCGCCGGATGTCCCCTGCCAGCCCAGCGTGTCCACCGTCCAACGGAACGGGACGTAACCGAAGCCGTTGACGACGTCGATGTCGAGTGGAGTCCGATCGCCGTAGGGGAACCGGAAGTAGGGCATGGTCGTCTTGCCGGTGAGCGGCCAGATGGCGGCCTCCGCTCGCGCCAGTTCGAGCCGGATGGCCTCGTTGGTGAGCTGCGGGAAGTACGGGTGGGTGTTGGAGTGGTTGCCGACGGGGTATCCCTCAGCTGCCATGGCACGCACGCTGGCAGGATATGCACGCGCGAACTGGCCGGTCACGAAGAAGGACGCCGTGGCGTCATACCGATCGAGAGTGTTGAGGATGGAGGTCACCCCCGCATTGGAGGCACCGCCGTCGAAGGTGAGGGCCACGACGGGGCGCGTCGTGTGGAAGGTCTCCCAGTCGGTGTCATCCCATTTAGCGGGGACGGATGGCCATGGCTTGAATGCGGCGTTGGGCCCGCTGTACTTCGCGGGATAGGCATACAGGGCGCCGTCCGTCCGCACCGCCCAGATCGTCTGGGCACGAGGATCGAGCTGAGTGGCGAAGATCTTCGGGAAGGCGGACCACCCCGTTCCGATCTGTGTCATGGGGAACGATGTGCCGCTGGATGAGGCGGCATAGAGGCGCAATCTGGCCTCGCTGTCCACAACGAGCAGGTCAGAGCGGCCGTTCTTGTCCCAGTCGCCCGCTCCCACGACCTGGCGCATGGGGAGCCAGCCTCCACCCAGTCTGATACGGGGAAGGAAGCCACCGGTGCCGTTGGTCGGGTAGACGTGCATAATGCCGGCCGTGTCGGTGGCCATGACAGCGGGAAATCCATTGACGGACTGCTGGACCGGCGTCCACGTCCGCAAGGCCAGCCAACCATGGCCGATCTGGCGCGCAGCGAGGAATCCACCCGAGCCGTTGCCCGGGTACAGCATCAACCGCCCGTCTTTGAAACGTGCGATCAGGTCGAGCGCACCGTCACGATTCCAGTCCACGCCACCCTGGACGCTCTCGGCGACCAGCCAGCCGTTCCCAATCTGGCGGGGGGAGGCGAAACCCTCGCGAGCGTTGGCCGCGTAGTAGAAGAGGCGGCCATCGGTCGCGATCAGCATGAGATCGCTGAAGCCGTTGCCGTCCCAGTCACCGACCGAGATCGTGCGTGAGGCTGTCCATCCATACCCAATCCGGTATGGCGACGAAAAGCGGATGGAGGGGTTGGACGGCAGAGTCTGCGCCGGCAGTGCGGCAGGTGACTCTTCGACGGTCGTCTCTGAAGCGATGTGATGCGGTGCTACGACCGCGCTCCCCGGTGAAACCACACCGGTGAGGACGAGCCCTGACACGAGACCGCCTACGAGGACGCTCCGCTTCGCAGCCGCGGCACCCCCTCGCAATCCTGCAATGATGCTCCCGCTCATCTTGTGCCCCTTCCTCTCAAGTCGCCAGTAGAGGGGCTTTCCTACCCAGCTCCTACCTAACTCCCGTTGGCCCCGGTTAGATAGAGTCTTTGGTCCGTGATCCGCTCACCTCGCCTGTAGCGCCGCTCTACTTCCCCCCAACATCTTCTCCACCACATCTGAGGGTGCGGTTCGAAGACATCGACGCGTCGACCTGGACCCAAGTTCGTTGCCCGATAGATACCTTGCTCCATCACTTGGGTCCTGGGCCGGTCACCGTTCGAGTGGTTGAGCAGTGACGGCGGATAACGGGGAATACCCACGTTGCGGGGCTGGTTATGCGGGGTATGAGACTTCTTCCCACGCAGCCCGTACCTGAACTTGACCTGGCCTTGGTCCGCGGAGGAACTACCGGTGATCTCAGCCTCGGGACCGGAGCTGGCGGCCGTTTTACCATGGTGGTGTTTTACCGTGGACTGCACTGTCCGATCTGTCGTCAGCAGCTGACCGAACTCGACCGGCGCCTTGGTGATCTCAAGGCGGCTGGCATCGGACGCGTTCTGGCTGTCAGCATGGAGACGCAAGAGCGCAGCGATCAGGTGGTGGACCAATGGCACCTTAACAGTGTTCCTGTCGCATATGGGCTCACCGAAGCAGCCGCCCGTGATTGGGGCCTGAACCTATCCCAAGCAATAAACGACGGCGAGCCGGCGCTTTTCAACGAGCCAGGAGTCTATATCCTCGACCAGGACCGGACCCTGTTTTGGGCAAGCACCGCCACCATGCCTTTTGGTCGCCCTGCCATCGACGAGATCATCACCGGCGTCCGTTACGCTCAGGAACATAACTATCCGGCGCGTGGAGCCGCCTGACAACGCCCGCTTAGTTATCCTGCAGGCCTTCCCAGGCAAACCTTGTGCCGCATCTGAATGTGGCCGTTGCAAAGCCGGTCCCAGCACCTGCTACGGATGAACCGCACAGGGCTCCCAAGCCCCCACCGACTAGACCACCCTCACCGCATGACCCCTCAAAAGAACCCGTACGGGGGTCCTAAGCACAGGTTCCTTTACATTTCCGTGCGTGGGCCTACCTGCTATCACAAAGGAGAAAAACACCATGGCAAAGATTCTGATGGTCGTTTCGGCCGCTGATTCCCTGACGATGAAGGACGGTAGTCAGCACCCTACCGGGGTGTGGGCCGAGGAACTGGTGGTTTCCCACCGGACCCTCCTCGGCGCCGGACACACGGTCCACATCGCCTCCCCTGGCGGGGTAAAGCCGACGTTCGACCAGGTCAGCCTCGCCCCGGAAATGGCCGGAGGGCAGGAGAAAGTCGATGAGTTCCGGGAGTACATCACCTCCATCGACGATGAACTATCCGCAACGCTGGTCCTCGCCGAAGTGGACGCCGCGATTTACGACGCCGTGGTCCTGCCAGGCGGGCACGGCCCGATGGCTGACCTGTTTCAGAACGAGGACCTTGGCCGCATCCTGATCGCCGCCAACGACAGCGGGCGAATCATCGCTCCTTTCTGCCACGGTCCTGCCGGATTGCTCAGTGCAGTGGACGGAAACGGAAGGTTCGCCTTCGAGGGCCGGCGGATGACCGTGTTCACCAACAAAGAGGAGCTATCCGGGGGAACCGGGGAGAACACCCCGTGGTTCGTGGAGACCGCATTGCAGGAGCAGGGCGCCGTAGTGGAGCTGGGCCCTGACTGGTCATCCTTCGTGGTGCGCGACGGCAACCTGATTAGCGGCCAGAACCCCCAATCCAGCCACGACGTCGCCGTCGCCGTCATCAACGCCCTAGCCGAATAAGCCAATCACCGCAGGCGGCGGATAGGGCGCCGTCTGCGGCAAACACCCTCCCAGGTACCCGCCACCGCTATTCCGCCAAGGTCGGCCTCGCCCTAGCCTGGGAACGATCCCGGTGCACCCCCGCGCTGGCCCTGGTGGGCTGGCGGGGGGAGCACTGGACCAGCCACGGATCACGGAGTTTCCCAACACCACCGGGTGGGCCGTCATCCAGCAACAGCCAAGCCCATGATCTCGTCCCCTGATGCCCACTGTGTCCTAGATTGCAGAACTCTCAGTGCTGGCTTGTCTATCATCGTTGGATACCACGGATAGGAAGGCAAGGACATGAGTTCACCACATAGCGAGACGCGGGCGAAAAGATCCGCAACTGACCCCGGCCCCTCAATTGGAACCCGTGTCCTGGCCGGGGCCGTCGGCGGTCTTGCCGGCGGGATCGTATTCGGGTTCCTGATGGCCACGATGGGCATGCTGGGCATGATTGCCTCACTGGTCGGCTCAAACTCGGCGATCGTCGGCTTCCTGGTCCACCTGACGATTTCAATATTGATCGGCCTCACCCTGACGGTACCCGGTGCTGGACTCCTGAAAAAGGGCTTGCTCATCAGCGCCGTCGTGGGCATTGTCTATGGCATGCTGTGGTGGGTTCTTGGCCCACTGCTGATCATGCCCACCATGATGGGTATGCCCCTTTTCACCCTCGACGCGGGATCCGGTGCCTCGCTGATGGGGCACGCGGTTTATGGCCTTATTCTGGGACTGGTGGCAACCCTCATTATCCGGCGCGGCCGGTGACCACGCCGAACCTGTTGGCAGCCTGCTCCACCACCATTGTGTCCGCAGCCAGCAAACCTGCGACGCCTTGGGCGCCACATGAACGGGAGAGAGAACCCTTGACCGAAACCGGGGAGCCCTTCAGCTGCCTCAACGCTGTGGAGCTCTTCGCTGACCTCACAGCCGAGGACATGGATGCTCTCGACAGGGTGTCTCCGCCTCGGCTCTTTCACAGTGGTGAACTCGTCTTCAGCCAGAGTCAGCCCATCAAAGCCCTGTTCATCCTCAAAGCAGGGCGGATCCGAATTTTCCGGGTAGCCGAGGATGGGAAAACTCTCACCATCGCAATCCTTGAACCCGGCGCGGTGTTCGGTGAGATGGTGCTGATAGGCATGCAAATGTACGACAACTATGCCGAAGCGCTCGAAGAATCAACCGTGTGCCAGCTCAGCGCAGCAGATGTCGAAAACCACTTCCTCTCAAACCCCAAACTGGCGGTGAAAATCTCCCGCCTACTCGGCGAACAAGTCGCCAGGTTGGAAGAACGTCTCACCGACATGGCCCTGCGCCCCCTTTCAGCCCGCACCGCAGCGACCCTGCTCAAACTCGCCGACGCGGCTCCCCGCAGCAGGTTCACGCACTCGGTAGCCGTGAAACTCACCCACGAACAACTTGCTGGACTGCTCGGAGCAACCCGCGAAGCCACCAGCAAAACCATGTCCGACTTCGCTGCCAAAAAACTGCTCCGGCAAGGCCGCGGCCGGATTATCATCGAAGACGCCCAAGGACTGCGCCGAATCTCCCGCACCACCTCGTAACCCCTCGGGCGGTGGCACATCAGCCTCACAAACCCATGTAGACCCTGCCGTCCGTTCGCGGCAGGGTCTACATGTCCTCCAACGGTGCTGGGAGATGGCTACTGCTGTCGACTTCTGGTCATTGGTGCCGGGATGCTAAACCCGGAGACCTCTTTGTCATTGGCCGGGGCTATCCTCGTGTCCATGGCGCATAAGTTTCACGGTGACAGCTGGGGCATGGCTCCCGGTGCCCGCAACTGGCGGCGGCCCCTGCAGGTGCATGCACCTGACCCGGCGGACGTGCATACCACCGAGGCAACGATCCCGCTGTGGACCGACCTTACCTACGCTGACGGCGGCACAGCCACGGTCAAGGCCTTCGCCCTCGGGTGGACCGACGCGGCCGTCCGCATCCAATGGGTTGAGAAGAGCCTCGCCCGGTACGCCTGGGTGGATGCCAGTAAGGTGCGTCGGCGGGTTCTGGAGCGAAGATAGTCCCGGGAGCGGTTTCAGAGAGATTTGATCACAGCACAATCGGACAAACCATTCAATATCAGGGCATAGGGCAAACCGCCTCCGGGCAAAGAAAAACCCCGCCGATCCGGGCTGCAAAGCCTAGATCGGCAGGGTTTTCGCTGTCGGGATGACAGGATTTGAACCTGCGACCCCTTGACCCCCAGTCAAGTGCGCTACCAAGCTGCGCCACATCCCGATTGGCCAGCCGATACCGGCTGAACCACCTGAAGAATCCTATCGCATACCGGTGCCCTTGAACGAACCGGGTAGCACGTGGATCTCCATTCCGCCATGGTGTGCACCTTTCCCCAGGTACTGGCACCGTCGACGTCGAGCAGTCGGCGTGTTCGCCGCGACACGCGGTCGTGGGTCGGGTACCCGGGGAAAGTTGGACGGAAGCGGACTACTTCTTCTTGCCGCGCTTCTCACGAACCCGCATGCTGACCTCAATCGGCGTTCCTTCGAAGCCGAAGGTCTCCCGCAGGCGACGCTGGATGAAGCGGCGGTAGCCCGGGTCCAGGAACCCGGTGGTGAACAGCACGAACTTCGGCGGACGCGAGGAGGCCTGCGTGCCGAAGAGGATACGTGGCTGCTTTCCTCCACGGACCGGGTGCGGGTGGGCCGCAACCAGCTCGCCGAGGAACGCGTTGAGGCGTCCGGTTGGAATGCGGGTGTCCCACGACTCCAGCGCGCGGTCCAGGGCCGGGGTCAGCCGGTCCTTATGCCAGCCCGTCAGCGCTGAGATGTTCACCCGGGGCGCCCACTCCACGTGCGCCAGATCCTGTTCGATCTCGCGCTCCAGGTAGCGGCGCCGCTCGTCATCCATCAGGTCCCACTTGTTGAACGCCAGCACCAGGGCCCGGCCGGATTCCATGGCGAGGTTGAGGATACGGATGTCCTGCTCGCTGAGCACCTCGTCAACGGCCAGCAGCACGACGGCGACCTCGGCCTTTTCCAGCGCCGACTGGGTACGCAGCGACGCGTAGAAGTCGGCGCCCTGCGCCATGTGCACGCGGCGGCGGATGCCGGCGGTGTCCACGAAGCGCCAGACGCGGCCATCGAGCTCGATCATCTCGTCGACGGGGTCACGGGTGGTGCCCGCCAGCGGATCCACCACTACCCGGTCGCTGCCAGCCAGCTTGTTCAGCAGCGAGGACTTGCCAACGTTGGGACGGCCGATCAACGCCACGCGTCGGGGTCCGCCGGAACGTTCCAGTCCACCGTGGGCCGAGAACTTCGGCAGCACCTCGAGTGCCTGGTCCAGCATGTCGCCGGTACCGCGGCCGTGGAGGGCCGAGACGGGCCACGGCTGACCGAAGCCCAGACCCCACAGGGTGGCGGCGTCGGCTTCGTTCTGGATGTCGTCCACCTTGTTGGCGACCAGGATGACCGGCTTCTTCTTCTTGCGCAGCATCTGCACGATGGCTTCGTCGGTGGCAGTGGCGCCAACCGTCGCGTCGACCACCAGAAGGACGGCGTCGGCCATGTCGACGGCGATCTCGGCCTGGTCGGCGACCCGGGCGTGGATGCCCCGGGCGTCGTGCTCCCAGCCGCCGGTGTCCACGAGCGTGAATCCACGGCCGTTCCAGGTCGCCGAGTACATGACCCGGTCACGGGTGACGCCGGGGGTGTCCTCGACGACTGCTTCGCGGCGACCGAGGATGCGGTTCACCAGGGTGGACTTGCCCACGTTGGGCCGACCCACGATGGCGAGGACCGGGTCGAGGCGCAACGGCGCGTCGGCGTCGTAGTCCTCGGGCTGCAGGGAAAGCAGCGCCGCGTCCTCTTCGTCGAGCTCATAGTCGTCGAGTCCTGCCCGGAGGGATCGGGCGCGGACCTCCGCTTCGTCGTCGTCGATTCCGGCCAGGCGCTCCGCAATCGAGTCCTCGCCGGTCGGCTCAAACTCTTCTGCCCCTTCAGTGTCAGGGCGGGCCTGGTTGTCAGTCATGAGTGCATTCCTTTGTGTCAGTGTGCAACGGTTCGAACGACGTCGAGCACGGCCGTGATGGTCTGCTCAAAATCGAGTTCCGATGAATCTACGGTAACCACGCCATCTGCGGCCTGGTGAAAATTAACTACTGTCGAGTCCTTGGTGTCCCTGCCCAGGACCTGGTCGTGCAGCTGAGCGTCGGTCTGCGTGCCGCCGAGCTGGTCGCCGCGGCGGCGCAGGCGTGCTGCCTCGCTCGCGGTCAGCAGGATGCGCACTTCCGCGTCGGGCGCGACGACGGTGGTGATGTCCCTGCCCTCGGCGACGATCCGGTGACCCGAGTCGGCAATGATCTGGCGTTGCCGACGGATCAGTTCGCTGCGGGCGCCCATGGTGGTGGCGACGGCCGAGACGGCGTCGGACACCCGGGGCTCCCGGATCGCGTCGGTGACATCAGTGCCGCCGACCGTCACGGACTCGTGATCCGGCTTGGTGCTGATGCCCAACTCGATGGTGCGGGCGGCGTGCTCGACAGCGGCGCCGTCGTCCAGGTCCACCCCTTCGGCCAGGCAGTGCCAGGTGACCGCCCGGTACATGGCACCGGTGTCGAGGTAGGCGGCGTGCAGCTGACGCGCGGCCTCCCGGCTGACGCTGGACTTGCCGGAGCCCGAGGGCCCGTCGATGGCAACGACGAGTGACTTGCCGATGCGGAACAAGGAATGGGGGGTGTTCACTGGACCACTTTCCAACCATTGGCGGTGAGGAACTCGAGAAGGTCATGCCGTTTGCCGGGCACCACGGATATTTCGGCCATGCCGACCTGACGTCCGGGCGAGTGTTCCAGCCGAAGATCCTCAAGGTTGATCCCGGCGTCGCCAATCTCGGTGAGCAGGCGCGCGATCTGTCCGGGGACGTCGTCGACCAGGACCGTCATGCGGGCGAACGCCTCGGGTGGAGTACCGTGCTTGCCGGGGATGCGGGCCTGGCCCACGTTGCCCTCGGAAATCAGTTGCGCCATGTCGAGGCGGGAGCCCGCGCCGGTGGGGTTCTCGAGGGTGCCGATCAGCCGGTTCAGGTCCTCGCGCACCCCGTACAGGATCTCGACCAGCCGTTCGGCGTTGGCGGAGAGAATCTGGACCCAGAGCCGCGGGTCGCTGGCGGCAATCCGGGTGACGTCGCGCAGCCCGTTGCCGGCCAGGGCGAGGGCGTGCGGCGGTGAATCCTGCAACCGGCTGGCCACCAATGAGGACAGCACCTGCGGCAGGTGGGAGATCAGCGCGACCGACTGGTCGTGCTCCTCGGCGCTCATGCGCGCGACGACGGCGCCAAGGTCAATCGCCAGCGCCTCGGCGGTCCTGACTGCGGCGGCGGTGCTCTGTGTGCCCGCACATACCACCCACGGCATGCTCGTGAAGAGTTCGGCGCTGGCGGCGACCGGTCCCGACTTCTCGCGACCCGCCATGGGGTGGGTCCCCACGTACCGGCTGAGCGCCGTTTCGTCGACAGCGGTTTCCAGCTCGTCAAGCACCGACGCTTTCACACTGGCGATGTCGACGACGACGGCGTTCGGGTAGTCGGAGAGGGCCTTGATCCCCAGGTCCGCAGTGACATCGGGTGGTGCAGCGATGACAACAAGCTCCGGGTCGAGGGACTCGGCCGGGGTGAGGGAGCGTCCCGCGCCGATATCCTCGGCCACCGCCTGGGTGGACGGTGAGATGTCGGTGAGGACGACGTCGATCCCCCGCGCCCGCAGCCCCAGCCCTATGCTGGCGCCCAAAAGCCCCGTGCCCACAATGAGCACGGGACCGGACAGGTGGGTGCCGCCGTTGTTAGCGCCAGGCATGTATTAGAGTCCCACCGCTGCCAGCAGGTGTCCGACTTCCTGGTTACCGAGGACCCGGATGCTGCCCTGGCGCTGGTCGTTGACCCGGATGGGGCCCACCTGGGTGCGGACGAGACGCTCAACGGGGTGGCCGACAGCTTCGAACAGGCGGCGGACCACGCGGTTGCGGCCGGAGTGGAGGACTACCTCCACCAGAATGTGTCCCGGGGTGGAGTCGACCAGGCGGAACGAGTCGACGCTGGCAATGCCGTCCTCGAGTTCGATGCCTTCACGCATCTGCGCACCGATACCGTGGGCCATCGGTCCCCGCACCTGCACCAGGTAGGTCTTGGGAACCTCATAGGACGGGTGGGTGAGGCGGTTGGTGAGTTCGCCGTCGTTCGTCAGGAGCAGCAGCCCCTCGGTGTTGACGTCGAGACGGCCCACGTGGAAGAGCCGCTCGTTTTCGTTCTTGTTCTTCAGGTAGTCACTGATGCAGGGACGACCCTCGGGGTCCTCCATGGTGCAGACGACGCCCTTGGGCTTGTTGAAGACGTAATACACCAGGTGGTCATTGAGCTGCAGCCGGATGCCGTCCACGTGGATGGCCACCTTCGCGGGATCGACGCGGACGCCAAGATCGGTGACGATGGTGCCGTCAACCTCGACGCGGCCGTCCTCGATCATTTCCTCACAGACGCGGCGCGAGGCCACTCCCGCCGAGGCCATGATCTTCTGCAGGCGCACGCCGTCGGGGTTGTGGACGTCGAGCCGGTCCACGGGCAGCGCCTTGGGACCCTGGGCCTTGGGGCGGCGGACCGGTCCGAGGCTCTTGCCGAAACGTTCACGGCCGAAGGCCTTGGGCCCGGCAGGCTTCTGCCGGTTGCCGGCCTTCTTGGCCCCGGCGGGCTTGGGCGTGCGGTTAGCGAACGGGCGGCCCTCGCCGGAACCTTCAGCCGAACCGCGGTAGCCGCCACCGGTTGGCCGTTCGCCGCGGGGTGCACCGTCGCGAGCTGGTTTCCCGCGCGCAGCGCTGCCCCGGGCGGGACCCTGACGCTTGGCGCCTTCACGTGCTGGGCCGCGACGTTCGCCAACGCGCTCCGCACCGAAACGATCCGAACCGGCACGGTCGGAACCGGCGCGGTCCGAACCGGCGCCGCGGCCAGCGCCATCGCGTGACGAGCCTGGGCGGGAGTCGCCGTCGCGCCCGGCGCCTGCGGCCGAACCGCGGCCAAAGGCGTCACGTGCCGAACGGCCGCGCGCTGACCCCGAACCGGCGCGGGGGGCACCGCCGCGTGCAGACCCGCCGCGGGGCGCGCCCTCGCGGGGACCGCCTTCGTCGCGTTTGGGGTTGTTGCGGCCGGAGCCGGAACGTGGCGCCTGTGTCATTGAATATCCTTTTAGCTAGCGTATTTAGTAAGTGGTGTCATCAAAGTCACCGAGGTTTTCCAACCCGGGTAGATGTGGTGAAAGCTGCGGCAGGTCGGCAACGCTGCCTATCCCTAATCTTTCCAGAAAGTACTGGGTTGTTCCGTACAGGATTGCGCCTGTTTCAGGATCGGTTGCCGCTTCGGCGATCAAACCGCGCAGCGCCAGGGTGCGTACCACCGAATCCACGTTCACTCCGCGGATTCCCGAAACTCTTGCCCGAGACACCGGTTGCCGATAGGCGATGACGGCGAGGGTTTCCAAAGCTGCCTGTGACAGGCGGGCGCTTTGTCCTTCGAGCACGAACTTCGCCACTACCGGCGCAAACGTGCTGCGCGAGAAAATCCGCCATCCTCCGGCGACGCTGCGTAGCTCGAAGCCACGCGGCTGTGAAGACGCCGGTTCGGTGGTGTGCCCTTCCGGGCCCTGACCAGTATAGCCGTCATACTCCTGCTGCAGTTCCACCAGCAGCTCGCGCACCTCGTCGACCGGCACCAGCAGGGCGGTGGCAAGCTGCGTTGCAGTGACCGGTTCGTCGACCACCATCAGCACCGCCTCGAGGGCGGCTTTGAGGCCACCCGGCTCGCCCGAGGCGTCAAAAAGGGGTTCATCGACGTCTGGCTGGTGGTCTTTCAACTCGGTCCTTCCAGTGCGGGTGGGGTGGGGGCTGGCTGGTCGTATTCCTCACTGATCGACGCCGGTGACCAGTTCTCGACGTCGGCGGACCACCGCACGGTCAGGTTCCCCAGCGGTGCGCCCTGATCAAAGGAGATCACGGCATCGCGGAACATTTCCAGCAACGCCAGGAACCTGACCACCACCGTGAGCATGTCCTCCGCGTCCTGGGTGAGCTGGCGGAAGGAGAGCGGGTGCCCCCGCCGCAGCCGGATCCCCAACAGCTCGGCCTGTTCACGGACGCTGACCGTTGAGCCGTGCAGGTGGGCGATACCCACCTCAGTGGGAGCAGGCTCACGGGGCTCCAGCGCCTTGGCCGCGAGTCTCGCGAACTGTTGCGGGGTGGTGCGCCAGGTCAGTTCAGGCAGCATCGACGCGAAGGCGGGCTCAAGGCTCACCTGCCGTGGGAACTGTTTGCCTTCCTCGGCCAGTCGCTCCCCCAGCTGTCGGGCGATCTCCTTGAAAGCCTTGTACTGCAGCAGCCGGGCGAACAGCAGATCCCGCGCTTCGAGCAGCGCGACGTCCTCGTCGTCCTCCACCTCGCCGGCCGGTAGGAGCCGGGCGGCCTTCAAATCCAGCAGTGTGGCAGCAATCACCAGGAATTCGCTGGCTTCATCGAGCGAAAAATCCGCGTCGGTTCCCTGAAACGCCCTGATGTAGCCGATGAACTCGTCGGTGACCGTCGCCAGGGCTATCTCGGTGATGTCCAGCTCATGCTTGGAGATGAGCCCCAGCAACAGGTCGAACGGCCCGTTGAAGTTCTCCAGCCGGACCGTGAAACCGGTTGGCTCCGCCGCGTCGGGACGGACGTCATGCATGAGAGGTGGGCTGCGCAGCGCGCTGCATCGTTAGGGGGCGCCGCCGCGCGAGATCAGTTCCTTCGCCAGTCGGCGATAGGAGTCGGCTCCCGAGTGGTTCGCCGCGTAGGACGTGATGGGTTCGGCCGCGACCGTGGCGTCAGCGAACTTGATGGTGCGCTTAATGACCGTCTCGAACACCTTGTCTCCGAACGCCTCTACCAGCCGTGCGATGACTTCGCGGCTGTGCAGGGTCCGAGCGTCGTACATGGTGGCCAGAACGCCATCCACCTGAAGGCGGGGGTTCAACCGGTCCTGGACCTTCTCGATCGTTTCGACCAGCAGGGCGACCGCACGCAGTGCAAAGAATTCGCAGATCAGCGGGATGATCACGCCGTGCGCTGCGGTGAGCGCATTGACCGTCAGGAGCCCCAGAGAGGGCTGGCAGTCAATCAGGATGACGTCATAGTCGTCCGACACCTTCCGGAGGGCACGATCCAGTACCTGTTCACGGGCCACCTCGTTGACCAGCTGCACCTCAGCGGCCGACAGGTCGATGTTGGCGGGCAACAGGTCGACATTTTCGAACGCGGTGGTCTGGATCGCGTCCTGGATCTGCACCTTGCGGTCCATCAGTACGTTGTAGACGGTCACATCGAGCTCGTGAGGGTTGGTGCCCAGACCCGCTGAGAGTGCGCCCTGCGGGTCGAAATCGACCAGGAGTACCCGGCGTCCGGCTTCGGCGAGCGCTGCGCCCAGGTTGATGGTGGAAGTGGTCTTGCCGACACCACCCTTCTGGTTCACCATCGCAATCACACGGGCCGGCCCGTGTGAGGACAGGACCGGTGGTTCGGGAAACACTGTGACCGGGCGGCCCGTCGGCCCGATCTCGACGTCCTTCAGAGTTGTGGAACCCTGTTCGCTACTCACGTATGTATCCACGCTTCCGTTTATTCGCGTTATTGAAAGTTTTGCCTCTTACCTGCCCTCAACGTTACAACCGGTGCCGCATCCGCGCGGGGAAATCCGTTGCACCTGACCGCGAGCCTTTAGTTTCAACCTGAGGTCTAACCTTCTGGACTCGTGGGGGCGGAGGGGGCCGCGTCTGGCCGGAGGATCGGCTCCATGGCATCAAGCACACTCTGGTCCTCGATGGTGGAGGGCACCACGTAATCCTCCCCGGAGGCCATCTGCCGCATGGTCTTGCGAAGAATTTTCCCGGAGCGCGTTTTCGGTAACCCGTCCACCACCATGGCCTGCTTGAAGTCGGCGACCGGCCCGATCTGGGTCCGCACCAGGGCAACCAGTTCCTGTTCCAGCGCGGCGGGATCAATGTGCACCCCCGCTTTCAGCACCACGTAGCCGCTGGCGCGCTGGCCCTTCAGCGGATCCGCCAGGCCAATCACCGCGCACTCGGCGACGGCAGGGTGCTGCGCCAGCACCTGTTCGATGGCGCCGGTGGACAGCCGGTGCCCGGCCACGTTGATGATGTCGTCGGTGCGGCCCATCACGAAGACGTAGCCATCGTCGTCGACGTAGCCGGAATCACCGGTGACATAAAAGCCGTCAAACGCGCTGAGATACGAGCTGATGTAGCGTTCGTCACTTCCCCAGAGCGTGGGGAGCGTTCCCGGCGGAAGTGGGAGCCGCAACGCGATGTTGCCTTCCGTCCCGACGGGCACTTCCTGCCCGCCGGCGTCGAGAATCACCAGGTTGTATCCCGGCTGCGGCAGGGTCGGTGACCCCGGTTTCAGGGGAAGTTCCTGGATGCCCCGCGGATTGGCGCAGATGGGCCAGCCGGTCTCGGTCTGCCACCAGTTGTCGATCACGGGGACACCGAGCGTCTTGCCTGCCCAGCGGTAGGTGTCAATGTCGAGCCGCTCCCCCGCGCAGAACAGCAACCGGAGGCTGGAGATGTCATAGCCCGAGAGCAGGGCCGCGTCCGGATCCACCTTCCGGACCGCACGCAGTGCGGTGGGCGCTGTGAACAGGACGTTGATGCGGTGGTCGTTGATCAACCTCCAGAACGCACCCGCATCGGGGGTGCCCACCGGTTTCCCCTCGTACAGCACAGTGGTGGCACCCGCGAGCAGCGGGGCGTAGACGATGTAGGAGTGGCCCACCACCCACCCGACGTCGGACGCCGTCAGCATCACATCTCCCGGGCCGATGCCGAAGATGTTCCTGATCGACCAGGTCAGAGCCACGGCGTGGCCGCCGTTGTCCCGCACCACGCCCTTGGGCGACCCTGTGGTGCCCGACGTGTACAGGATGTAGAGCGGGTCGGTCGCGAGGACAGGCACCGGATCGGCGGGCTCGGCGGTGGCAAGTTCGGTGTCCCAGTCCAGCCATGCTGTGTCCGATCCACGCGTGTCCGATCCGAGTGTGTCCGATCCATGGGCGTCCGACGCCGAACCGTATTCGGACACCTGGTGGACAAACCCCTTCCGGGACTTCACGATCACTGCACCCACCCGGTGATCGCCCAGACTCAGTGCCTCGTCGACGGCTGGCAGGTACTCAATCGGCCCGCGCGGCTCCAGACCACCCGACGCCGTCACCACCACCGTGGGGCGTGCGTCCTGGATCCGGGAGGCGAGTTCCTTCGCGGCAAACCCACCGAAAACCACTGAGTGGATTGCGCCAAGCCGGGCGGTGGCCAGCATCGCGATGAGCGCCTCGGGCACCATGGGCAGGTAGATCACTACCCGGTCCCCCTTTGCCACTCCCTGGGCGCGCAGCACTCCGGCGAAGCACGCTACCTCATCGCGGAGCTCCGAATAGGTGTACTGCCGCACCAGACCAAGCATCGCCGAATCGTAGATCAGGGCGGTACTGTCGCCACGACCCGCTTCCACGTGGCGGTCCAGCGCATTGTAGGACGTGTTGAGTTCGCCGTCGGGAAACCAGCGGTGGAGCGGCGCCGCGCTGCTGTCCAACGCAGTGGAGGGCTCCTGGACCCAGTCAACGGCGCGCGCCGCGTCAAGCCAGAACACGTCCGGAGCCTCAAGGCTTTGGCGATGCAGCGTGCGATAGTCCTGGCTCATCCGGTGTCCTCCACGTCGATGTGTTGTGCTGTCATCCTACTGAGGCCCGCCACCCCTGACCCGAACCGTGAGCTCGGATGATCCAGGGCCCTCAAAATCTTCAGAACTCACCACTCGGCGGACGATTGGCATGTATACACAGCTATCATTTACTCACCGCGAAAGGCCGCTTATCTTGCACTTCAGAGCCCCTGTGTATACATTTGCTAGACAGAGTAGCAGTTTCCAGGGTCACGTCAACGACGACAGGAGGATCAGTGCGAGCCAGCGACAGAGCGTATGCTGCGCTGAAATCCGACATTGTCGAGTGGCGGCTGGTCCCCGGCACCGTGCTCGCCGAGGTGGAGCAATCGGCCCGGCTTGGCGTCTCCCGGACACCCCTGCGGGAGGCACTCGCCCGGCTGGGTGCAGAGGGGCTCACCGCGGCGCAGACCGGCCGTGGCGTCGTTGTCACCGATATCTCGCTGGAGAAGATGACCCAGCTTTTCGACGTCCGGCTGGCACTGGATTGCAAGGCCGCCGAGCTGGCCGCGAACCGCCGCGATCCGGGAGTGTTCACCGCGCTCGCTGACCGCTTCGAAACCGCAGGAAACCTCATCACCGGGGAGGACCCGGATCAACGCGACTACTACGCCCTGGTTTCCGACCTGGATGACGCCGTCGACGACGCCGCCGACAACCAGTTCCTCCGCCAGGCCCAGAACCAGCTGCGTGCCCAACTGGTTCGGATCAGGAGGCTCGCGAAAGACAACAGCGACCGGTTGCTGGCTTCCGCCGCCGAACACGCCCAGATTGCCCGGTCCATCGCCAGCGGCAACCCCGACCGGGCCGCCGCGGCCACCACCATCCACCTCCACAACAGTCTTGACCATCTACTGGCCTCGAAACACAGCTTCGACGCCGGCACCGTCCCACCCCGAAAGGCTCACCTCAATGGTTGAACATCATCTGGTCCGTACCCACCGCAGCGACGAAAACCTGGTCCGCGAGGGGCAGCTCGCCTACCGGTTGGCACTGGTCGCCGCCGACCAGGTGGAGGTGGATGCCGACGTCGCCGACATGGTCATCAACCGCATCATCGACAACGCCTCGGTGGCGGTTGCCTCCTTCAACCGTGCCCCGGTGGTAGCTGCGCGTGCGCAGGCCACCAGCCACCCGTCGTCGTCCCACGGTGCGGGCGCCACCATCTTCGGGATCCAGGAAAAGTCCTCCCCGGAGTGGGCCGCCTGGGCCAACGGCGTCGCCGTCCGCGAACTGGATTACCATGACACGTTCCTGGCCGCAGACTATTCGCACCCGGGCGACAACATCCCGCCGATCCTCGCCGTCGCCCAGCACGCCGGCCGGTCCGGACGGGACCTGCTGCGCGCCATCACCACCGGCTACGAGATCCAGGTGGACCTGGTCAAAGCCATCTGCCTCCACAAGCACAAGATCGACCACGTAGCGCACCTCGGCCCGTCCGCCGTCGCCGGCATCGGCACCCTGCTGGATCTCGACGTCGAGACCATCTTCCAGTCCATCGGTCAGGCCGTGCACACCACCACCGCCACCCGGCAGTCCCGGAAGGGCGAGATCTCCACCTGGAAGGCCCACGCCCCAGCATTCGCCGGAAAGATGGCGGTCGAGGCGGCGGACCGGGCGATGCGCGGCCAGACCTCCCCCACCCCCATCTACGAGGGTGAAGACGGCTTCATCGCGTGGCTGCTGGACGGCCCCGACGGCCGCTACGAGGTGCCACTGCCCGCCGCAGGCGAACCGAAGCGTGCCATCCTCGACACCTATACCAAGGAGCACTCCGCCGAGTACCAGGCGCAGGCCCTGATCGACCTCGCCCGCAAACTTAACGCAGCGCACCCCGGGGCCACCGACCCGGAGCTGGTGCAGTCGATCGTCATCCACACCTCACACCACACCCACAACGTCATCGGATCCGGGGCGAACGACCCGCAGAAATACGATCCCACCGCTTCCCGCGAAACCCTCGACCACTCGATCCCCTATATCTTCACGGTGGCCCTGCAGGACGGCTCCTGGCACCACGTCGACTCCTACACCCCCGAGCGGGCTGGCCGGAGCGACACCGTGGCACTCTGGCACAAGGTCACCACCCTCGAGGACCCGGAGTGGACCCGGCGCTACCACTCCCTGGACATCAGCGAGAAAGCCTTCGGCGGCCGGGTGGAGATCACCCTGACCGATGGAACGGTCATCACCGATGAGCTGGCCGTCGCCGACGCCCACCCCCTGGGTGCCCGCCCGTTCGCCCGGGAGCAATACATCAACAAGCTCCGCACCCTGGCCGCCGGCCAGGACGGGCACCGGATTGTCGACGAAGCCGAGATCGACAGGTTCCTCGCCGTCGTCGAGCGTCTCCCCGAGCTGGTTGCCGGCGAACTGGACCAGCTCAACCTGGTCGCCGCCCCCGGCGTGATCAACCCCGCCACCGCCCCGAAGGGACTGTTCTAAATGTTGTACTCATCGACTACCCCCGAGCAGAAGCGCATCGCCTTCCGGGAGGGGCTCGCCTCAGGACGCATCCAGCAGTTCCCCGGTGCGTTCAATCCACTGTCGGCGCGGCTGATCGAGGACAAGGGGTTCGACGGCGTCTACATCTCCGGCGCGGTCCTCGCCAATGATCTGGGCCTGCCCGATATCGGCCTGACAACCCTGACCGAGGTGGCCACCCGTGCCGGGCAGATCGCCCGGATGACCGATCTGCCGTCAATTGTCGACGCCGACACCGGCTTCGGCGAGCCCATGAATGTTGCACGCAGCATTCAGGAACTGGAAAACGCCGGGCTCGCGGGGTGCCACATCGAAGACCAGTTCAACCCCAAACGGTGCGGCCACCTGGACGGCAAGAATGTGGTGGACCTGGACACGGCGACCAAGCGCATCCGGGCCGCAGCCGACGCACGCCGGGATCCGAACTTCCTCATCATGGCCCGCACCGACATCCGCGGCACCGACAGCCTCGACGCAGCCAAAGACCGGGCGAAGGCCCTGGTCGACGCCGGCGCCGACGCAATCTTCCCCGAGGCAATGCGGGACCTGACCGAATTCCAAGCCATCCGCGAGGCCGTCGACGTCCCCATCCTCGCCAACATGACCGAGTTCGGGAAGAGCGAGCTGTTCACCCTGGACCAGCTCGCCTCGGCCGGCGTCAACATGGTCATCTATCCGGTGACCTTGCTGCGTAGTGCAATGGGCGCGGCGGAGCGTACGCTGGAAATCATCAAGGCCGACGGCACCCAGCAGGGCGCCGTCGGTGCCATGCAGACCCGGGCCCGGCTATACGAGCTCGTGGACTACGAGGCTTACAACCGTTTTGACACCTCGGTTTTCAATTTTCAGGTGCCCGGTTCACCGGAGCACACGACGCAGCAGGCCCCTTCCGCCGTTGAACAGGAGTCACCATGACAGAAACGACAGAAACGCAGATCTACAAAGGGCTAGCCGGAGTCACGGTCGACACCACAGCTATCTCAATGGTCAACTCCGACACCAACTCCCTGCTGTACCGCGGGTACCCGGTGCAGGAACTCGCTGCCAACTGCAGCTTCGAGGAAGTCGCCTACCTGATGTGGCACGGCGAACTGCCAACGAAGGACCAGCTCGCCGAGTTCACCGCATTCGAGCGCAGCCACCGCGCGCTGGCCGACAACGTCAAGGCCGCGATCGACCTGCTGTCCACCACCTGCCACCCGATGGACGTTGCCCGTACCGCCGTGTCGGTACTCGGAGCAAACCATCCCAAGGCATCGGATTCCTCCCCCGAGGCCAACCTCGAAAAGGCGATGGAACTGTTCGCGGCGTTCCCTGCCGTGGTCGCCTACGACCAGCGCCGTCGCCATGGTGACGACATTGTGGCCCCACGGGACGATCTCGACTATTCAGCCAACTTCCTCTGGATGACCTTCGGCGAGGAGGCAGCGCCCGAGGTGGTCAACGCGTTCAACGTGTCGATGGTGCTTTATGCGGAGCACTCGTTCAACGCGTCGACCTTCACCGCCCGGGTCATCACGTCCACCCTGGCTGACCTCCACTCGGCGGTGACGGGTGCCATCGGTGCCCTGAAGGGACCGCTGCACGGCGGGGCGAACGAGGCCGTCATGCACACGTTCGAGGAGATCGGCATCCGCACCGACGAGTCCCGCGAGGAGGCTGCCGCCCGCGCGAAGGCGTGGATGGAGGATGCCCTCGCCCAGAAGAAGAAGGTGATGGGCTTCGGCCACCGGGTCTACAAGAACGGTGACTCGAGGGTTCCCACGATGAAGTCCGCGCTGGACTCAATGGTCGAGCACTTTGGTCGGCCGGAGCTGCTCGGTTTGTACAGCGGGCTGGAAACCGCGATGGACGAGGCGAAGAGCATCAAGCCCAACCTTGACTACCCGGCCGGCCCCACCTATCACCTGATGGGTTTCGACACCGAGATGTTCACGCCCCTGTTCATCGCCGCACGGATCACGGGGTGGACCGCCCACATCATGGAGCAGACCGCTTCAAACTCCCTGATCCGCCCGCTCAGTGCCTACAACGGCCCGGAGCAGCGCCAGGTCCCCTAGCCCCGGTTTCAGATCGGGTCCCCTGGATGGGGGACCCGATCGGGTAACCCTGGTCTATCCGATGAACCAGGCGGGTCAGGCGAAGACTGCGCTGCTCACGGTTTCGTTGTCCTGGTTGAGGGTGACGAGGACGTCCAGCGTTGTGCCGTCGATGACCGACCCCAGCCAGTGTTGCGCGTCCTCCCACATCCCCTCCCACGGCAAATCGTTGACCGGGTACCAGGCGGGCTCCACCTCGGCAGTGGGCTCGGGAGTGCCGGACCACTCGACGGCGGTGAAGATTTCCGCATCCATGTCGGCTGCTGGCTGGGAGGGGAAGCGCCAGCGTACCCGGCCCAGCTGGGTCAGGTTGACCACATCGACGACGACGCCCGACTCTTCGGCGACCTCGCGCACCGCCGCCTGGGCTGCCGTTTCCCCAGGTTCCACGCCACCGCCCAGGGTCACGATCCTGCCGGCTCCAAACCCGGACTTCTTCAGCCCGAGCAGCACTTCGCTCCCTGCCTCGGTGGTCCGGAACAGGAAGCACAGTGCGACGTGGCGGGGTTTCATCAGGCCCCAGTGTAGCCTCCCGATCCCCTACCGAACCGAGTGCCCGGCAGGGGTGTGAGGATGGATCGGCTAGTCGGTAATGACGATCGAGTCCGCGATGGCTGCGAGGGCGTCGAATTCCGCTGACCCGGCGTATGCCTCGGCGTCGGCCAGGGATGCGAAGACCCTACCCGACCCGGAGGGCGAGAGCTGGAAGTTATTTGTCAGGGAAAGTAAGCCCACCTCGCCGTTGGAGATGACGTTGTAGAGCATGCATCCTTCGCCGGAGGTCGGGTCGTCCGCCAGCACCAATGCGGTGGTCCCCACCAAACGTTCACCGGTGAATACGCGGAGCACGAACTTGGCGTCGACTGGCCCGGCGGCCGTATCGATAGAGACCGGAATCGAACGGACCTCTTGCCAGGGTACGGCGGGCTCCTGGCAGGCACCGCCGATTCCACCCTCGGCCGAGCGTTGCAGGTTCGACACCACTTCCCCGCTGGGGCTCAGAATGTCCAGCCCCTGGGCGCCCTCAACAATCTCCCAGTCGGCGGGCACCACCACTGATATTCCCATTTCGGCGGCCAGGTACGGTTCCGGTGCGGGGTCTGGGGAGGGTTTCTCGAAAGCCGATGGGGGAACCTGTGACACGATCCACTGGCTGTCCGATTCACACGATTCGGGGGTGTAATAGCCGTCGGTTCCATCAACGGGGATGGAACCGGAAGAGCCACCGCCCCCCAGCGCGATCTCCTGCCCCAGTGCATAGTCAGTGCCGAAGAAGGACAACATCCCGTCGGCAAAGGAGGTGTCCGTGTTCGGGAAGTAGGGCAGGACCCTCGGGGAACCAGGAGCCTCGATGTAGAGGCAGCCATCGTCGAGAACCAGCCTTCCGGTCAGCAGCGCAGCGTCCGAGCCCTCTCCAGCAGGTGTGTAGGTTGCGAGCGGCGACCCGGCGGCTACCGTTGTCGTGGGGGTGGGCTCGCCCGACGGTGTAGCCGATGGAGTGCCTAAGCCGGTCGCTATCGGCTCCGGTTCATCCGCCGGGAGAGGCGAGCTGGCGCCGAAATTTCCCCCGATGACGACGGCGGCTGCCACTGCCGCGGCAGCCGCCGCGGCTCCTGCAACTACCGTCCACCGGCGTCGCCGCTTCATAGACACCACCGTTGAGCCACGCTCGTCCTGGTCATCGCTGAAGACCCGTGAAGCAGCACCCTGTACCGGGTCAGTGCCTGGGTCTGAAACAGTCCCAGCCTCAGGGTGGGCCCTGCCCTCTGCGCGCACCGGGTCGAGTCCCCGGATCAGGTTTTCGATATGGTCCATGTCAGGCAGCCCCTTCAGCCATCAGTGCGGAGGGTAGCTGGGCGGCGAACGCCTTGCGGGCCCGGTGCAGGCGGACTTTCGCAGTGGACGGACTGCAGGCGAGAACCTGGGCAATATCCGCCACGGGCAGATCATCCCAGTACGCCAGGAGCAGGATCTCCCGTTCCTTGTCCCGCAACCCCAGCAGGGCGTCAGCCACCGTCTGCTGCTGGGCACCCTGTTCGGTGCGCGATTCCAGCACTGCGGTGGCACGGATCCGCTGCATGAGCATCTCGGAGCGCTCCCGGCGTCGGTACTCATTACCGACCAGATGGTGGGCCACGGCCAGGAGCCAGGCGATGGTCACTTCCGCGGGATCCGGGTTGCGTTGCCAGGCGACGCGGAAGACATCGTTGGTCAGCTCTTCAGCCGCTTCGCGACTGTTGATCCGGCGGTTGATGTAGTTGAAAACGCGCGGGCGATGCTCCCTATGCAGTGCGGCAAAAACGCCTTCGTCATGCTGCAACACTTGGCCCCCCAAGATGAGTAACCTGTTCATGCACCCTTAGTTTCCAGCAAACCCGCCAAGGTTACGAAAGTGGCCCGGTTACACTGCCGCCTGTTCAGAGTGCGCGTGGATGCGCAGCAGCATACACCTCGCGAAGTGTATCCGCAGTGACCAGCGTGTACACCTGGGTGGTAGTGACCGAGGCGTGTCCCAGCAACTCCTGGACCACGCGCACGTCGGCGCCGCCCTCCAAGAGGTGTGTGGCGAACGAGTGCCGCAGGGTGTGTGGCGACACCTCCCCGGTAACTCCCGCCTTCTCGGCCGCCGACTTCAGGATGGTCCACGCACTCTGCCGGCTGAGCCGCCCGCCCCGCAGGTTCAGGAACAGCGCCGGGTTCCCCCTGCCGTTTGCCGAGAGCGCCGGCCGGGCCCGCACCAGGTACGAGTCGATGGCCTTCGCCGCATACGATCCCAGCGGGACCATCCGCTCCTTGGACCCCTTGCCGAACAGTCGCACGACGGCGGGACCCTCCAGCGCCTCATCGACCGATACGTCGTCGACGTCGAGACCCACCGCCTCGCTGATCCGGGACCCGGTCGAGTACAGAAATTCCAGTAGCGCCCGGTCCCGCTGGCCGCCTGGAGTATCGGTATTGACCGCCTCGAGGATCCGGGTCACCTCGTCCACCGAGATGGCCTTGGGGAGCCGTTTCCCGGCGATGGGCGGGTGCACATCGTGGGCGGGGTCGGCCGCGCAGATCCCTTCGAGCGCCCAGAACCGGTGGAGGCCACGGACGGCGACGACGGTACGCGCAGCCGAGCGTGGACTCAGCGGGGCGAGGCCATCCGATCCCGTGGAGATGGCCTGGGCGAACGCCGAAATGTCGTGCCGGGTGATCCGCTGCACCTCGCTGATGTCACGGGCCACGAGGAACCGGTGGTACCGCAGCAGGTCACGCCGGTACGCGGCGAGCGTGTTCACCGACAGGCCACGCTCCACGGCCATGTGCTGGAGGTATTCGCTCATCAGCCGTCCGGGGCCGGTCTCCCGCAGCTCATCGACAGCGGTGCGCGTTGCAGGGGCCGTCATGATCGGCTCTTCAGGACCGATCCGTTGGGCCAGGTGTGGTGCTGGCTGGCATGTTCCGGCCACGGTTCATCGGCAGGCCGCAACCGGTCGTATCCGGTGCTGCGGGCCGCCGCCGCGGCGAGGACAGCCGCGATGGCCGACGGGCTGTGGATCCGGCCTGCCAGGACACCGTCGACGGCGTCGTCCAGGTCCACCCACACCATTTCAATCTCGGCTTCCTCATGGGTCCGTTCGTGCCGTGCGTCGGGGTGGATGTCGGTGACGCCCCGGGCCAAATAGATGCGCAGCGCCTCGCTGGACGAGCCGGGTGACAGGAACAGGTCGGTGAGGACGTTCCACTGCTCCGCACCCAGATCGGCTTCCTCAGCGAGTTCCCGGGCCGCAGCGGCCACGAAGTCCTCGCCGGGAACGTCCAGTAGCCCGGCCGGGATCTCCCACAGGGTCATCCGCACCGGGTGCCGGTACTGGTTGATCAGGAGCACCTGGCCCGCGTCGTTCATCGCGAGCACGGCGACGGCGCCGGGATGCTCGATGTAGTCGCGAACCAGCTGTTCGTGATCCTCGTCGTCGACCAGGGAGAACGTGTCACTGACGACGTTCCAGATCCGTCCTTCATAGACCACCGACGAGTCCAGCAGCCGCCGGGGGCTTTGCTGGTCGGCGAGGGGCCGGGTCGACGGATCGCCCATGGTCAGGCCTTGACTCCGCGGCGGAGCAGCGCGGCCTTGACCAGACCGGCGAACAGCGGGTGCGGCCGGGTGGGCCGTGAGCTGAGCTCCGGGTGGGCCTGGGTGGAAACGTAGTACGGGTGGGTTTCCTTGGGGAGTTCAACAAACTCGACCAGGTTGCCATCGGGAGAGGTCCCGGAGAACACCATTCCTGCGGCGGCGATCTTGTCCCGGAAGTCGTTGTTGACCTCGTAGCGATGACGGTGCCGTTCGCTGACGGTGGTCTTGCCGTAGGTGCGGGCCACGACCGAGCCTTCGTCGAGCTTCGCTTCCCACAGGCCGAGGCGCATGGTGCCGCCCATGTCGCCGTCGCCGTCGACGATGTGCAGCTGTTCTGCCATCGTGGCGATGACCGGGTACTCGGTGTCAGGATCGAACTCGCTGGAGGACGCGCCTTCGAGGCCCACCACGTTGCGGGCGTACTCGATGACCATGCACTGCAGGCCGAGGCAGAGCCCCAGGGTGGGAACCAAGTTTTCGCGGGCGTATTTCAGGGCGCCCAGCTTGCCTTCCAGGCCTCGGATGCCGAAGCCTCCCGGCACGCAGATCGCGTCGGCGCCGTCGAGGGCCTTTGCGGCACCTTCCGGGGTGTCGCAGTCGTCGGAGGGCACCCAGCGGATGATGACCTTGGACTTGTTGGCGAAACCGCCGGCACGCAGCGCCTCGGTCACCGACAGGTAGGCATCGGGGAGATCGATGTACTTACCCACCAGTGCGATCTCAACCGTGTGCTTGGGGTGGTGCACCGCGTCGAGCAGTTTGTTCCACTTCGTCCAGTTGACGTCCTTGAACTTCAGGTCCAGGGCCTGGACGATGTACGCGTCGAGTCCCTGGGCGTGAAGGGTCTTGGGAATGTCGTAGATGCTGGCGGCGTCGGCGGCGTTCACGACGGCGTCAATATCGACGTCGCACATCCGGCCGATCTTTTCCCGCATCGCATCCGGGACCTCCCGGTCCGACCTGATGACGATCGCGTCCGGCTGGATACCGATGGATCGCAGCATGGCCACGGAGTGCTGGGTGGGCTTGGTTTTCAGTTCCTGGGACGGGCCGATGTACGGCACCAGGGAGACGTGCAGAAAGAACACGTTGTTGCGGCCAATGTCCTGGCGCACCTGCCGTGCGGCCTCAAGGAAGGGCTGTGATTCGATGTCGCCGACGGTGCCACCGATCTCGGTGATGATGACGTCGGGGGCCTTCTTCGCCTCAACGGGCTCGGAGGGCAGCCGCATCCGACGTTTGATCTCGTCGGTGATGTGGGGAATGACCTGCACCGTGTCGCCGAGGTACTCGCCGCGGCGCTCCTTGGCAATGACCGTGGAGTAGATCTGGCCGGTGGTGACGTTCGCTGACCCGTCGAGGCTCTCGTCGAGGAAGCGCTCGTAGTGGCCGATGTCGAGGTCCGTCTCGGCGCCGTCGTCGGTCACGAAGACCTCGCCGTGCTGGAAGGGATTCATGGTGCCCGGGTCCACATTGAGGTACGGGTCAAGCTTCTGCATTGTGACGGAGAGGCCACGCGCACGGAGAAGATGACCGAGGCTTGAAGCCGTCAGTCCCTTCCCGAGGGAGGATGCTACGCCGCCCGTCACGAAGACGTGCTTGGTAGTCTTGGCGGACTTCTGGAACCGGGAATTTGTTGATTGCACCACGGAGTTCGAGCCTAGCACTTCGACGCTGTCCGCGCTGCGTCTGCGAGCAGTTCTTCGGCGTGTGCCTGTGCGGTGGCCGACTCTTCCTGGCCCGCGAGCATCCGTGCCAGTTCACGGACCCGCTCGGCTTCGGGCAGTACTTCGACGTCACTGGCGGTGACTCCGTCCCCCGCGGCGGTCGCCGACACGTTTTTCGTCACCCGGATGTGCTGGGATGCGAACGCCGCCACCTGGGGCAGGTGGGTGACCACAATCACCTGCACATGTTCGGCGAGCATAGCCAGCCGCCGGCCGATTTCGACCGCTGCCTTGCCGCCCACTCCCGCATCCACTTCGTCGAAGACGAACGTGGGAACCGGGTCGACGGCGGCGAGCACCACTTCGATGGCGAGCATCACGCGTGAGAGTTCACCGCCTGAGGCACCCTTGCCCAGCGGTCGGGCCGGCGAGCCGGGGTGCGGCTGCAGGAGGAAGGCAAGTGAATCGGCGCCGAACAGGCTCCGCTCACCGGGCGTCACCTCGATGACCAGGCTGGCGGCGGCCATCGCGAGGGCTGACAGTTCGTCGGTGACCCGTTCAGCAAGGGTGGCTGCCGCACTGGTGCGCAGAACGGTGAGCTCCGCGGCCTGCCCCGCAACCTTCTCCTCGAGGATGTCGATCTCCGCGGTGAGGGCTTCGATGCGGGTGGAATCGTCCCCGAGTTCGCCGAGCCGGAGCTGCCCAGCCTCGGCCCACTCCAGAACCTCATCGATGCTGGGGGCGTATTTGCGGACCAGGACGGCCAGTTCAGCCCGCCGGGATTCGACCTCGGCGAGCCGACCCGGCCCGTCGCTGTCGAGGGACGCACTGTATCCGGAGAGTTCAGTGGAAATGTCGGTGAGGATGTAGCCCACCTCGGCGAGCCGGCCGGCCAG
The DNA here is from genome assembly GCF_015752345.1 of Arthrobacter sp. CAN_A212. Classification (NCBI taxonomy): domain Bacteria; kingdom Bacillati; phylum Actinomycetota; class Actinomycetes; order Micrococcales; family Micrococcaceae; genus Arthrobacter; species Arthrobacter sp. CAN_A212. Next base: position 7,316 of record NZ_JADOUT010000020.1, on the reverse strand, counting down.
TGCGGCCAGCGCCGGGTCATGGTCCCCCGCCGATTCGAGTTGGCGTTTGGCGGCGTCAACTAGCACCGTGGCGTCCTGGTCGTCGGCGAATTCCCCCGACACGAGTGCCTGGTGGGCCTTGTACGCCGCAGTGCGGAGCTCCTCGACGTTTCCCAGCCGCATGGACTCCGCCTTGAGGTTCTCGTCCTCACCGGGTTGGGGCGCCAGGGCTTCGATCTCTTCGAGTGCTGCCTGCAGCGACTCGGCCTCGCGGAGCCGCTCCCGCGAGTCGGTGCGCAGCCGGTCCAGCTCGGCAACCGCCTCCTGAAGGCGACGGTAGCTTTCCTGGTACCGGGTCAGCGCCGTGGAGAGAGCTGGCCCGGCGAACTTGTCGAGTGCTTCGCGCTGGGCGGTCGCGGTCTTGAGGCGCAGCTGGTCCGACTGGCCGTGCACCACCACGAGGGCGGCACCGAGTTCCGCGAGGACCCCCGCGGGGGCGGACCTGCCGCCGACGTAGGCGCGGCTGCGCCCCTCGCCGTTGACCGTCCGCGCGACGATGAGTTCGGCTGACCCGTCTGATTCCTCCAGTTCGCCGCCGGCTTCCGCAGCCCGCAGCGCAGCGGTGCTCTGCGGGGCAATCCTGAGGACCGCCTCGGCTGACGCTGCCTTCGCCCCGAGGCGCACTGCGCCGGCGTCGGCGCGGGCACCGAGCAGCAGGCCCAGGGCGGTGACCACCATGGTTTTGCCGGCACCGGTTTCGCCGGTCACCACGGTGAACCCACCGGAGAGGTGGAGGGTGGCATCGGTGATGACGCCCAGGTCGCGGATACGGATTTCTTCGATCATCTAGCTCGTGCCTCCTGCGTGGCTGGCAGGGCCTCGCCAGCCCTGCGTGGGGAGCGAAAACTTATTGACCAGGCGTTCGGAAAACGGGGACAGCAGGGTCCGTGCCAGCCGGACCGGGGTGCCGCAGCGGCGGACCTCCACCCGCGCTCCTGGCGGCAGATTGACCGTACGCCGGCCGTCGCACCACAGGACACCGGCAGCGTCGGTGCGGGTCAGGATTTCCACTGCCAGCACCGAGGTCGGGGCGATGACCAGCGGCTTGGTGAACAGCGCGTGGGCGCTGATCGGCACCATCAGGAGGGCCTCCAGCTCGGGCCAGACCACCGGACCACCGGATGAGAACGCGTACGCCGTGGACCCGGTGGGGGTTGCCATGACCACCCCGTCACAGCCGAACGAGCTGACGGGACGGCCATCGACCTCCATCACCACCTCGATCATCCGTTCACGGCTGGCCTTCTCGACCGCCGCCTCGTTGAGCGCCCACGTCTGGGAGACGAGGACGTCGCCCTGCCAGACCTGGACGTCGATCGTCATGCGCTCTTCGACGGTGTAATCCCGGTCGACGACGCGCCGCACGGTCTCCGTCAGGTCGGCCCGCTCGCTTTCGGCGAGGAACCCGACATGGCCCAGGTTGACCCCCAGCAGTGGGACTTCGGATCCGCGGACCAGCTCCGCGGCGCGCAGGATAGTGCCGTCACCGCCGAGCACCATCCCCAGCTCGATGCCCTCCAGCCCGACGTCGACCCCCAGCGTCTCGGTCGGGGCGGCCAGCACCCCGTACTCGTCCTGGATGTCCTTGAGTTCCTCGACCCGCATGACGGGGATCAGCCCGGCATGGTGCAGCTGCGTGCAGGCCTCCTGAGCAGCAGTCATTGCGTCCCGTCGCCCGGTGTGGGCGAGAACCAGTATCCGTCGTGTCATTGAGGCTCCGTCGTATCCAGTGCGCCGTGTGGCGTGCCGGTAACTAGCCGGGCATCGGTCAATCCAGTGCTGGAGTCCAGCACCTGCAAGGTCAGGAGATCTTGCTCCTCCTCGATCCTAGGCACCAACGGTCCCGTGGGCACGGTTATCCACACAAAGAACTCAACATTTCCGTCCTGGCCCGGCAGCGGACTGCGAATCAGACCCGCAACGGTGAGCCCCAGCCCCAACGCGTGGCGGACGACCAGGCCAACTGCCCGCCGCCGCTCCTCCTCGGAGGCGACCACGCCCGAGGAGTTGAGCTTCCCCTTGCCCACCTCGAACTGGGGTTTGATGAGCAGGACCATGTCCCCACCCGGCCGCGTGGCACGTGCCAGTGGCAAGAGCACCAGGGTGAGGGAGATGAAGGACAGGTCGGCCACCGTCAGCTCGGCGCGCCCTCCGATGGCCTCGGGCTCCAGCTGGCGCACGTTGAGACCTTCGACCACTTTGACCCGAGGGTCCCGGCGTAGCTCGTCGACCAGCTGCCCGTGCCCGACGTCGACGGCGGCAACGCGCGCCGCCCCCGCGCGCAGGAGCACCTCGGTGAACCCTCCGGTCGAGGCGCCCGCGTCCAGGCACTGCTTCCCCTCCACCTGGATCGAGCTGAACGCGCGCAGGGCGCCGTCGAGCTTCACCCCGGCCCGGCTGACGAAGTCGGGGGCCCCGCCGGTGTCGACGGTCAGGTGCTCGGTCTCCGCGACTTTGGCGGCTGCCTTCGCCTGGACGACGCCGTCGCGGCGGACCCGCCCGGCAGCGATCAGCTGGGAGGCCTGAGACCGGGAACGGGCGAGACCCCGCACCACGAGGGCCTGGTCAAGGCGTGTCATGGTCCTCGGCGGGATCGGCGTTGAGCTCGCCCAGCAGATCGTTGTGCAGGCCTGTGTAGAGCGCGTTGTGTTCGTCGACCGGAAGATCGTGGAGGGCGGTCAGCCGACCGGTCAGGGCATCAACGCTACTGTCACCGGTGGGATCCGGCGCGGGTGGGAACACCGGGGCATCGTCGTCGTTCATCGATGGGTATCTTCGGCGAGCACCCGGGGACCGTCGGACATCACGAGTTCGGGCTGCGCGGCGGTGGTGATGTCCGGGTTGGCACTCCACCAGGCGCTGCAGGCCGCCCGCCACGTCTCAAGGCTCTCGCTTTGCCCCCTCAAGTGGAGCACCCCGCGCTCCACCCAGGCTGACGCCGTGCCGCAGCTGTGCACCCCGTCAACCACGGTAATGTCCGGGTACGGTTCGTAAAGGTCAGCCAGGCTGGCCAGGAGGAACCGGGGGCGTTCGTCGGTGACCGCGGCCAACGCCGTCCTCGGGGTGTCGACGCCGGTGAGCACCAACGCGGTGTCCATGCGGGCCCGGTTGCCGCCCAGGATGTCGGTGTCGAGGCGGTCTCCCACCACCAGCGGCCGGCTCACCCCAAGGTGCTTCGCCGCAGTGGTGAACAGCGGCGCTTCGGGCTTGCCTGCCACGACGGGAGTCTCGCCGGTCGCGGCGGTGACTGCCGCGACGAGCGACCCGTTTCCGGGGGCGATGCCGCGGGCCTGCGGGATGGACAGATCGGTGTTAGTGGCTACCCAGACCGCACCGCCAGCCACCGCGTAGGCGGTTTCGGCGAGATCCTTCCAGGCAAGCCCCGGGTCGAAGCCCTGGATCACTGCCGCGGGGGTGGGCTCAGCCGAGGTCACCGGGACCATTCCCTGGGCAGCAACCTGATCAATGAGGGTCTGGCTGCCGGTCACCAGGACTGTCGATCCCTCGGGTACCAGCGTGGCCAGCAGCTCGGCCCCGGCAAGGGCGGACCCGAACACCTGGCCTGCGGTCGCCGGGGCCCCGAGCTCACGCAGGTGAGCGGCCACCTGCTCAGACGAGCGGGACGCGTTGTTGGTGATGTACGCCAGGGCGACGCCGGCACCCGCCAGACGTTCCAACGACTCCACCGCTCCAGGAATGGCGTGGGGACCCGCGTACACCACACCATCCAGGTCGGCCAGCAGCGCGTCGTAGGAAGAGATCAGTGAAGCCTCAGTCATGGTTCCCTTCGGTGTCCTGCTCGTCGTCGTCAGCGGGAGCCGTGGCTGAATCACCGGCAGGGACCACTGCATCGTCTCCCGTGGTGGAATGCTGCTCGACCTCGGTGGGTTGGGTCCGTGCCCGAACCGGGGCCGGCCTGTTCAGCGATCGCCAGGTGACCGGTGCGCGTGGCGCGTCCTCACCCGGTGTCTCTTCGGCGCCCTCTCCCCCGCCCGGTGCGGGCTCTGAGCCTTCCGCCGGCATGTCGTCATCGCTGGAGACCACTGTGGGCAGCTCGTTTGAATCAGCTGCATCATCCGGGTCATCGTCAGAGTCAGTGTCGTAATCCACTGCCTGCCCGGCCTGCCGTTCTGTCAGCGGCGCGTTGCCGGGACTGCTGGCCGGCGCGGAGGCAACCCGCCGTTTGGCCGCGGAGGCGTCAGGAATCTCTTCGTCGTCGCCAGCAAGGTCGAAGATGTCCGGTTCGGCGAAGTCTCCGAGGCCCAGGGCACTGTCGGCAATGCCTGCCTGACGACGCCACTGATCGGCCTCGGCAGTCCGTCCGACGGCAGCCAGCGCTTCGGCGTAGGCGCGGAAGAGACGGGGGCTGTAGCTGAAGGCACGGTTGCGGTCGAGCTGACTGATTTCGAGCGCTCCGACGGCAGCGTCGAACTGCCCAAGGTCAGTGCGCGCCCCGGATACCACCATGGCGAGCTCCGCCTTGCCAGCCGAGCTGAGCCCCTCGGCTTCTTCAGAGCGCGCCAGATCCAATGCACGGTCGGGCCGTCCGAGGCCGCGTTCGCAGTCGGCCATGACGGGCAGGTGATCGTTGGAGCCGCTGATGCGGCGGTAAGTACGGAACTCGCGGAGAGCTTCCCCATAGTGTCCCGCGGCATAGGCAGTCAGCCCCACTGCCTCGCGGACGACGGCGAGCCGGCCTCCGCGACGGCTGGCGGCAAGTGCATGCTGGAAGGCCAGTTCGGGTTCGTCCTCCAGGAGGCGGCCGGCCATCACCAGGTGGCGTGCCACCCATTCCGCGCTTTTCTCTTCAAGGTTGCGGATCTGCGCCCGGGTGACCCGGTCAAGTTCGGCACCGGTGACATCCTCGTCAATGTTCGGGGACCGCTCACGGTCAGGCCGGTTGGCGCTGCGCAGGTCCCGGGCATTGAACGAACGTTTCCCGGTTTCGGTGCGTTCGGATCCGCCCCTGTTTTCGTCGCGGGGGCCGCGCGTCGCGCCCGCACCGCGTCCCGCAGAGAACCCGCCGGCGCTTCTGCCGCCGGTCGAGGATCCGCCGCGTTGGCCATCGCGCTGACTATCCCGTGGCACGCCTGTTCCACCGGTGGTGGGACGGGCGCCTCGATACCCTGCGGACCGGTCATCGCGGGACCCGGACCCTCGGGGAGCATCGCTCTGCTTGCCAAACGACCGGCCACCCTGCGTACCTGTTCGATCGGGCCGGCGATCTGCCCGGTCCGCCCCCTGATTGCGGTCTTGGTCGGCCATGGCTACGCGGTTCCTCTCATATCAAACAAACCTGCAGATCTGCAGCGTCCGTTCGGTCTCTCTATGAATCTATATCTGGTGGCGGGCTTCGCTGAGCGAAGCCGATTACTTTCCTACCCATTGTAGGGGCAGCGGGCTAAGTGGGCTCTCCGTGGTTCGTGGTGAAAGTCGGGTTCGTGTCGTAAGCGCATAAGGGCTCGTGGCCCTGCTGGGATGGATGTTCTTGACGCATTCATCACTGACAGGAACCACGAGCCTTGATCGAGCCTACTGCTCAGCGCCCTGACGCTGCCACTACTGTTTTCAACCTTCCCGGTTACCGGGTAACTAGCGCGGAGGTCCTTGCCTGCGGGCGGCGCAGAATCCGGGTCGAGTCAGTCCTGGAAGCTGGCTGCCGGGCCTGCGGGGTGATCAGTGCCCGCCGGCACTCGCGCCGGTTCCAGCGGATTCGTGACATCCGGATCGCCGGCCCGGTGGAGGTCATCTGGTCCAAACGCCGGTTCTTCTGCGACGAGACCGAATGCGCCCGGAAGACCTTCGCTGAAACGACCCCGCAGGTGCCTGCATACTCGCGGTCCACGGCGAGGCTGCGGGAGGCCCTGACCGATGCGGTGATCGGGTCCGGGCGTGCCGCGTCGGAGACCGCCACTGCGTTCGGTGTGTCCTGGTGGCTGGTCCAGCGGGCCCTGGATTCCGCGGTGGTGAAATTACCTGACGTGGACACCATGGCACCGGTCAGGCTCGGTATTGATGAGCACCGGTTCCGGTCCGTGCGGTTCTTCCAGGACCCCGCCACGAAAGCCTGGACCCGGTACGAACCGTGGATGTCCACCCTCGTCGATTTGGACACCGGGCAGGTCCTGGGCGTCGTCGACGGACGCGACAGCACCGGTGTTGGGGATTGGCTCAAGGCCCGCCCACTGGGTTGGCGGCTCGGCGTCCAGGTCGTTGCCATTGACCCGTCAGCGGCGTTCCGCAAAGCGCTACGGATGTGGTTGCCCCGCACCGCTGTCAGCGTCGACGCGTTCCACCTGGGCATGCTCGCGAACGCCATGGTCACCGAGGTCCGCCAACGCCTCTGCCAGGAAGCCAAGGGCCGACGCGGGCGCGCTACCGACCCGGTGTGGGCAAACAGGAGACTGCTGCTGAAGGGCGCGGAACGGCTCTCGGACCGGGCCCGGAACCGTCTCGAGGTGGTCTTCTGCGTTGATGATCCCACCGGCGGTCTGCAGGCCGTCTGGGAGGTGAAGGAACAGCTCCGGACACTGCTGCACACTGGGTCGATCGCTGAGGCCACCGCGGCGAAGACCGAGCTCGCAAGACTGGTCGACCGGGCAGGCCAGCCCGAGGCCAGAAGGCTCTACCGCACGGTCTGCCGGTGGTGGAACGAGATCGAAGTCCTCATCGTCACCGGCGCCACCACCGCGAAAGTCGAGGCCAACAACACCGCGATCAAGAACATCAAAAGGACCGGACGGGGATTCGTGAACAACTCCAACTACAAAACCCGTATCCTATTGAGAAGCGCCGCTAGAACAGCGGCCTGAACATCTCCTCAGCAGCGGAATTCACCACGAAACGCGAAGAGCCGCTAAGTGCCGGCTGAGTGCTTGTGGCGGGTGGGGGTGGTTAAGTGCGGAAGGCCCCACCGTGGGGTGGGGCCTTTCGTCTAATGGTTGTCCGGCGGCGTCCTACTCTCCCACACTCTCTCGGGTGCAGTACCATCGGCGCTGTGGGTCTTAGCTTCCGGGTTCGGAATGGGACCGGGCGTTTCCCCCACGCTGTGACCGCCGTAACCCTTTTACCCGTTCCCCCTGGTGTGGTTGGTCCTGGTGTGGACTACACCTTTTGGGGGTGGGAAGTTTGTGGTTACAACTGTGAACAAACTTGTTTGTTTATGTAGTTGTGGTTGGTTCCGTTGTTGGTTGGGAACCGCATAGTGGACGAAAGCAGCATATCTTTTACACCATCCGGGGTGTGAACGTCTTTTGATGCCGTTCACGGGTGGTGTG
>NZ_JADOUT010000019.1:0-70970 GCF_015752345.1 Arthrobacter sp. CAN_A212 | reverse complement strand
CGACGGCGACGGCGACGGCGACGGCGACGGCGACGGCGACGGCGACGGCGACGGCGACGGCGACGGCGACGGCGACGGCGACGGCGACGGCGACGGCGACGAGCCAGCATGACCCTGAACGACGACGTACCCACCACCTCCTTTGGAGCAACCGGAATCCGGCTCACCTGACCCGATCCCTGGTCCTGCAGGCCCCGCGGATACCCCGAGCGTCGCCGCGCACCTGAGCCGCCGGGTGTTCCATGGACGGCCGTACAGTGAATATGGGGTTATTCCAGGTCTGTCGTGAGGACGAGTTCGATCGTCTGTGTGAGCAGTGCTAACTGGGCGTTATCTTCCAGGTCCGGCCACTCCTCCTTGATTTTCAGGATCTCGTGCAGGAAGGACATTCCGGTGACGATGACCGCGAGCAGCACGGCCCGCTCCTTCGGGCGGGAGAGCCCCAGTTCGGTCATCAATGGCAGCATCATTCGACTGATGAAGATCTCGCGAAGCTGCGCCACGGCCTCGGGTTTCGAACTGGCTGCCCTCATCATTCCCAGAATGTTGCTGGCCTCGGGGGAGCTGACCGATTCGAGGATACGGCGGCTCATCGCCTGCGCGGCCTCCGGTGGCGGGAGCGCCGCCAGTAACTTCAGAGCAGCGAGCGCCTCCTCGCTCGGGGTGGGCATCGACGCCGCGAATAGTTGCTCCTTGCTGGAGAAGAAATAGATCGCAAGACTTGGATCCACTCCCGCGCGTTCGGCGATCATCCGCACGGTGGTCCGCTGATAGCCGTGCTCGGCGAAGAGCACGCGCGCGGCGTCGAGGATCTGTTGCTTGCTTTCACTGGTCCCCCGCCGGCGACCCGCCCGTCCAGTGGTCATTGGCCCTTCCCCCGCTTCGTTGTGGTCCTTGACCTGCAATCGTAGCGATCACTAAAATAATAATTCAACACCCGTTCAATTGGTGAACGTCGCGGCCCCATCCCGACCAACCGAGGACCAGTCATGAGTCAACCGCTAACCTCTCCGCCCATCGCTACCGGTGTGAAACCCGAACGCCTTCGAGGACTGCAGCGGTGGAACATCGCGCTTGCAGTACTCCATCTCGGTCAGGCCGCGGTTCTCCTCTTCCTCACGAATGATTTTGCGATTCCGGTTCTTGCGTCCTACGTGGATGGTCCTCCCGGGGCAGGCGAGGAAGGGGGCCTTGTGACCTCGACACTCTTTGAGCTGACAATCGGGTACGTCCTTGTCGCGTTCCTCCTTCTCGCCGGTATCGATCACCTCCTGACGGCGACTCTCGGACGTAGGATCTACGAGCGTGATCTCCAGCGGGGAATGAACCGCTTCCGCTGGGTCGAGTACTCAATCAGCGCAACCCTCATGGTCGTTGTAATCGCCCTCTACTGGGGCATCGTGACCATCAACGCACTCATCGTCGTCGCCGGCGCCAACATCGCGATGATCCTGTTCGGATACCTCCAGGAGCGGATGAACCCCCCAGGCCGAACATCGACCACCATGGTCCCATTCTGGTTCGGGGCCCTGGTCGGGGTGACCCCGTGGATCGCCATGGGACTGAACATCCCCTTGTACTCCGATGCCCCGGACTACATCTTCGTCATCCTTGCGATACAGGGCGTGCTCTTCTTCTGCTTCGGGCTCACTCAGTGGCTTCAGTACCGGGAGATTGGGCCATGGCACAACTACGCATTCGGCGAAAAGACGTACCCGGTACTCAGTCTTGCGGCGAAATCCCTCCTGACCTGGCAGGTCTTCCTGGCGTCTCTTATCTCATGATGTGAATTCCACCGCCATTCGTCACTGGGATCTACCCGATTGAGATGTGTTGCGGAGGTCTTACGAATGCCCTCTTGACCCTGTGGCGACCACACGGTCTTGACTGGATTGGTAGCGAATCCGACGGCGAAGCGCGCGTCGGCGAACCACCAATCACTGAAGGAAGACCATCATGTCCACCCCGTACGAAGGGTTCCAGAATTTCATCGACCAGCTACCCGACATCGTCCAGCCCCTGATCGTCGCCGCACTCGGGATGATCCCCTACGTCGAGGGCGAGGGATCAGCGGCCCTCGGCATCATTGCCGGGATCAACCCCATCGTTGCCGCCGTGGCAGGGGCGGTCGGCAATATCCTCAGTGTCATTGCCGTCGTGCTCGTGAGTTCACGAATTCGCCAGTCTGTCGTAACCCGGCGAGCCGCGACCGCCGATGCCGCATCCGCTAGGGGAACCACTCTCACGCTCGACCACCGTCGGGGGTTACCGGCCGAAAGCACCAATGACGGCCTTCAGGACGACGGCGGCAAACCGACGCGCCGCACCAAGGGCCGGAGGCGGCTCAATGACTGGCTGCACCGCTTCGGCGTCCCCGGAGCCAGTTTGCTCGCTCCCCTCACCCTTCCTACCCAGCTCACGGCCGCATTCTTCGTCGCATCCGGGGTGAAGAAGAGCTGGGTGATTCTGTGGCAGATCGTGGCCATCATTATCTGGACCGGGCTGGTTGCAGCAGCTGCCCTGGGCTTCCTCAACCTTCTGGGGTGGTGACGACCACTGATAAACCGGTCACGGCGTAGTTGTGGAGGCCGCTGTCGACGGCGGAGGCTCGGCTTCATGGCGATCGGTTCGGCCTGGAATCAGCGCCCACAGCGCCGGAAGCAGGATGCAGGCGCCGACGGTATAGGCGAAGTCCTCGATCGGGGCCAATGCCAGCCGGACGCCGAGGATGAGGTCAGGGTTGTAGTCGACAATGCCGATGCCGATCAGCACATTGTCGAACACGGCCGTGGCGGCCAACAGCACAATGAGGGTAATTCCGACGGCCCGACGGCTGGGAAGCTGACGGCGTCGCGTCCGGTAGGCCCAGGCGGCGATGGCCAGAATGGGGACGAAGAAGATGATGTTGAGGACGAGGTACGTCATGCCGCCACCTCCTGGTCACGATTTTGGCCAGGCCTCCGGTCAAGGTTCGCGGTAGCACCCAGCACATTGAGGGTGCTGTAGCAGAGCAGCGCAAGGAAGAACACTTCCTCGAGGGGCAGCTCGGGGGCCAGGAGAATCCCCGTCATCAGATCAGTGGTCCCGCGGAAAAAGATTCCGAGCGCAATACCGAAGAGGTCCCAGACGAGGAAGAAGGTGATCCCGAGAATCATGGTCCAGGTCGCCTTGCGGGCGTCCCGCCAGAAGGTGAGGTCAAACCGGCGGTCCAGGACCACCATACCGCTGAGGGAGAAGAGCAGCGCTCCCCAATAGATCAGGCCCATGTTCCGTCGCTAACCATCTGCCGTTCGCGTTCGGCACCCAGAAGTTGTCTGCTCATGCAGTTTATTCTTCCTCAATGGCTGCCGTATCCCTGCAGTGATGCTCAGGGTTATCAAAAGTTTGTCCCAGCATTCAAAGACTCTCCACCATCGGACCCCCTGTGCAGGGACCGCCGAAGCTCCGAGTTCTGCGGAAGTGGCCAGCGTTGCTCGCGCTCATCCTCACTGTCGATGGCTAACCTATGCAAACGACTCAGGAGCCGAAGAAAAACCACCACCATAACTAGCGAAAGTACCGTCAGCCCCAGCGACAGATGGCCCAGAAAGAGTTCGTCAGGGCGTCCCCACAGGTAGATGGCACCAGCGACGACACTTCCTCCGAGGATTCCCAGCGCCGACCATCCCAGGGCAATTACAACCGCCGGTTCCCACGGGTGGGCGTCATGGAGGAACAGCTGCACTTGTTGATCGCTGGGCCGAGTGTGATCCACCTCAGGGCGTTCACGGTAGAGATCCCGTCGTCCGGACGCCTTCCACCCTGACCACAGCACGGTGAAGGGGATCGAGGACGCAGCCAAGGCAACGAGAGCTGGCACGGCAATAACGGCCACCTGTTCCTCAACCTCGAAAGTGATACTCAGGGTGCCGCCTTCGTCGAGGAGCAGAACAATAAACCACAGAAGCAGAGCGAGCGCCAAGACTGCGGCAGCGCTCCCGAAGATCGCAGTGGCGAAACCGAGATTCCGGGTTTGCGTGCTCAAGGGGAAATCAAGGGGTTCTTGAGTACCGGTTCTCTTCTTCATTTGAGCTGAGCTTACCAATCGGAAAAACAGTGCTGTGGGTACTGCACCCGAGATCGGGGCGTTGACCGCTTCCAGAACGTGTGGCATAGTTTGGAATCGATTCCATGGAAACGATTCCATGGCGGTTGAGGAGTAACAGGGTGCGATCACTGACGATCAAAGATGTCGCCGACAAGGCGGGTGTCTCAGTAGCAACTGCTTCCCGCGTGCTCTCAGGGCACCCCTCCACCTCCGCCGAGGCCCGAACGGCCGTCACCGAGGCAGCGCAGGGACTCGGCTTCCGGCCCAACGCGCAGGCCCGCTCCCTCCGCAAGACCACCACCGAGACCATCGGCCTGGTCCTCCCCGATGTCCGCAACCCCTTCTTTGCCGACCTTGCGCACGCCATTGAACAGCGCGCCCGTGACTTCAAGTACCTCACGCTGTTCGGCAATGCCAACGAGAGCGCCGAACAGCAGGACCGCTACTTCGATGTGATGCTTTCACAGCGTGTTGACGGCCTCATCGCAGCTCCACTCGGCGACCTCGCCAGCCTTCGCAGCATCCTCGACAGCGGCATCCCCACCGTCTTCGTTGACCGCGTCATCGCCGACACCGACGTCCCCAGCGTCACTCCCGACAACGTCACCGGGGTCCAGGAAGCCGTCCGCCACCTCACTGACCAGGGTCACCGCCGTATCGGCTACATCGCCGGACCGCAGTCCACCTCCACCGGCCGCGAACGTCTCGCCGCCTACCAGGATGCCCTTGCCAGCACCGAGGCCGACGGCGACGCCGAGCTCATCTTCTTCGGCGACTTCCAGGCCGCGAGCGGCGCCGCCGGAGCACGGCACCTCCTCGAACTCCCCCAGCCGCCGACAGCGCTGCTGGCCGCTGACAGCCTCATGAGCATCGGCGCCATCGGCGTCTGCAACGAGCGGGGCGTCGGCATCGGCACCGACCTCGCTTTTGTGGCGTATGACGACATCGACGCGTTCACCCTCCTGAACCCGGCGTTGACCGTCATCGCACACGACGTCGACGCCATGGGTCGCCAGGCCGTCGAAATGCTCACCCAGGTCATCGCCGGCGAGACCCCCGCATCAGTCATCCTTCCCAGCAGGCTCATCATCCGTGGCTCCACCCCGCCCCTCCCAGGAGGCACAGCACTGTGAACACCCAACCCATCCTCACCCTGGACAGCGTCACCAAGTCTTTCGGACCGGTCACCGTCATCAAGGGGGTAACGGTCAACGTCTACCCCGGCAAAGTGCAGGTGCTACTCGGCGAGAACGGTGCCGGTAAATCCACCCTGATCAAGATGATGGCCGGCGTGCACCAGCCCGACGGCGGCCGCATCCTGGTCGATGGCAAGGAAGTGAAGATCACCGACACCAAGGATTCCGAGGCCCTTGGCATTGCCACCATCCACCAGGAACTCAACCTCGTGGGGTCAATGACGGTCGCCGAAAACATCTCGATGGGCCGCTTCCCCCGTCGCTTCGGCCTGGTGGACAAGCGAAAAATGCGTGAGACCGCACGGGAAGCCCTCGCGATGATTGGCCTCGACATCGACGTCGACCACAAGGTGGGCGACCTGGGCATCGCCCGCCAGCAGCTCGTCGAGATCGCCAAGGCCCTGAGCCTCAACGCACGGATGCTGGTCCTTGACGAGCCGACAGCGGCCCTCACAAAACGGGAAATCGCCGCACTGTTCGCCGTCGTCGAGGACCTCCGCAAACGCGACGTCGGAATGGTCTTCATCTCCCACCACCTGGACGAGATTGCCTCCATCGGCGATTCCGTCTCGGTGCTGCGCGACGGCGAATTCATCGCCGAGGTACCCGCAGACACCCACGAGGACGAACTGGTCCGCCTGATGGTGGGCCGCTCCATCGAAGCGCAGTTCCCCCGCCGCCGCGAATGGGACGGCCCCGCCGACACCCTGCTGGAGGTGAAAGGTCTCTCCACCAAGGGAGTCATCAACGACGTCACGTTCTCTGTGCGGGCCGGTGAAATTGTGGGTCTGGCTGGTCTGGTCGGCGCGGGCCGCACCGAGGTCATTCGCGCCATCGCCGGAGCCGACCCGTACGTTGGCGGCAGCGTCAAGGTTCGTGGGAAGGACCTCCCCAAGTCCAATATTGGCGCGGCCATCAGGGCCGGCGTCGGGCACGTCCCCGAGGACCGGAAGGGCCAGGGCCTTGTGCTCGGCGCGACGGTCAACGAAAACGTTGGCTATGCGACGCTCGCGTCGACGTCAAAGTCCGGCCTGGTGGACCGGTCCGGCCAACGCAGCCGCGCCCAGGACATAGCGGACAAGCTCCGGATCCGGATGCACACCCTGGACCAGCCGGTTGGATCGCTCTCGGGCGGGAACCAGCAGAAAGCCGTGTTTGCCCGGTGGATCGTGGCGAATTCGTCGGTGCTGCTGCTCGATGAGCCGACCCGCGGCGTCGACGTCGGCGCCAAAGTGGAAATTTACGAACTGATGAACGCGATCACCGCAGCCGGTGGCGCCGTCGTCATGGTCTCCAGCGAACTCCCCGAAGTGCTCGGGATGAGTGACCGGATCCTGGTGATGAGCGGCGGACATATTTCAGGTGAACTGGCGTCCGAGGACGCTACCCAGGACGCCATCATGACGCTCGCCGTCCGCGACGTGCAGCGCGATCTCGAAGACAAGTCAATGGAGGACGGGCATGAATAAGGTAGCAACCACCACCGCACGGAAGCAGGTGTCCGGCGGTGCGAAGGCAAAGAAGTTCCTCGCCGACAACGGGGCGCTCGTGGGCCTGGTGGTGCTGGGCCTCGCCCTGTTCATCGCAACCCCCGACTTTCTTACCGGCCCCAATCTCCTGAACATCGGGATCCAGGCCTCGGTGATTGCGGTCCTGGCGTTCGGGTTGACCTTCGTGATCGTCGCGGCGGGCATTGACCTGTCGGTCGGCTCCGTGGCGGCGCTGTCCGCGATGGGCTCCGCCTGGATCTTCTCGACGGGGTCGATGCCCGGGTGGGTTGCCGTTGTCGGCGGCCTCGCGATCGGCACGCTGAGCGGCGCGGTGAGCGGGTTCGCGGTAGCGTTCGGCCGGTTGCCGTCCTTCATCGCCACGCTGGCCATGCTCAGCATCGCCCGCGGCCTGACCCTGGTCATCTCCGATGGCCGCCCCATCGCCACCGCTCCCGAGGTGTCCTTCCTTGGCGGGAACCTTGGGATCATCCCGATGCCGATCGTGGTCCTGGTGGTCGCTGGCCTGGTGGCCGCCTTCATCCTGAACTTCACGGTGATGGGCCGCTACATGTACGCGGTGGGCGGGAACCGGGAAGCCGCCCGGCTCTCGGGCGTTCCGGTCCGCAAGGTCCTGGTAACGGTCTTCGCACTGTCCGGGTTGTTTGCCGCCGTCGCCGGTCTCCTGCTGTCCGGTCGACTGGATTCCGCCCAGCCACAGGCAGCGTCCGGGTATGAGCTGGACGCGATTGCCGCCGTCGTCATCGGTGGCGCATCGCTGGCAGGCGGCGTGGGCCGCATCACCGGTACCCTCGTTGGCGCGCTGGTGCTCGTGGTCATCCGCAACGGACTGAACCTGCTGAACGTCTCCTCGTTCTGGCAGCAGGTGGTGATTGGCGTGGTGATCGCCGTCGCCGTCGGCATCGATTCCCTGCGCCGCAAGAACTCACCGCACTAAAACTTTCCTCCCTAACCCGTTCCACCACTCAAGTAAGGAAACAACAATGAAGTTCACTTCCCGCAAGACTGCTGCTCTGACCGTGTCCCTGGCACTTGCCCTGAGCATGACCGCCTGCAACCGCGACAGCGGCGAGAGCGCCGAGGGTTCGGCGTCGGCCACGCTCGCCCTGTCGACCCTGAACAACCCCTTCTTCGTGGAACTGCGCGATGGTGCCGAAGAAGCGGCCGAGGCTGCCGGCATGGAGCTCGACGTCGTCGACGCGCAGAACGACTCCGCCACGCAGACCAACCAGCTGGCCACCGCCGCCACCAGCGGCACGGACGCCGTCCTCATCAACCCGGTGGATTCCGACGCCGCTGCCGCCTCGGTGGCACCACTGATCGAGGCGGACATCCCGGTGGTCGCTGTCGACCGCACCGTCAACGGCGCCGAGGTCCAGTCCCTCGTCTCCAGCGACAACGTGGCGGGCGGCCGCCAGGCAGCCGACGAGCTGGCAGCAGCCATGGGCGAAGAGGGCGAAGTGATTGTCCTCCAGGGCGTCGCTGGCACCTCAGCCAGCCGTGACCGCGGAGCAGGCTTCGAGGAAGGCATGGCTGCCTACCCCAACATCACCGTTGTGGCGATGCAGACCGCCAACTTCGACCGCGCAGAGGCGCTGAACGTCGCCACCAACCTGCTGCAGGCCAACCCCGATGTCACCGGCATCTTCGCCGAGAACGACGAAATGGCGCTCGGCGCCATCCAGGCCCTGGGCGACCGCGCGGGCGACGACGTCAGCGTCGTCGGCTTCGACGGCACTGAAGATGGTCTGGCAGCCATCGAGGCAGGCACCCTGACCGCGACCATCGCACAGCAGCCCGCTGAACTGGGCAAGCAGGCAGTCGAGGTCCTGGAACAGATCCTCGCCGGCGAAACCGTCGAAGAGACCATCCCCGTTCCGGTCACCACCGTGAACGCTGACAATGTTGGAGAATTCACCGAATGAGCACTGAGCCGTCGGGCGTCGTCGTCGTAGGGTCCATCAACGCCGACCTCGTAGTCACCCTGGAACGCCACCCCCAGCCGGGCGAAACCCTGCTGGGGCGGACCATGACAGTGATGCCCGGCGGCAAGGGTGCCAACCAGGCCGTTGCTGCGGCGAAGCTTGGCGCCCGCACCGTCATGATCGGCGCAGTCGGTCAGGACACCTACACCGAGATTGCGCTGTCCGGGCTGCACGACGCCGGGGTGGATACCGGGGCTGTGCAGCGCGTCGCCGGGATTAGCACCGGTGTCGCCATTGTGGAGGTCGACGACGACGGCGAGAACACCATCGTGGTGATCCCCGGTGCGAATGCCGAGGTGACCCCCGAGCTGGTCGCCGCCTCGTCGCAGGTCATTGTCGACGCCGCTGTGCTGGTGCTGCAGGGTGAAATCCCTGCAGCGTCGGTAACGGCGGCGGTCGGGGTGGCCCGCGGCCGGGTAGTCATCAACCTGGCGCCGGTGATCACGTTGGACCGTTCGACGCTGCTGCAGGCAGATCCCCTGGTGGTCAACGAGCACGAAGGCGCGCTGGTGCTGGAGCAGCTCACCGGTTCAGCATCTGGTGCATCTGAGCCGTCTGTCGCCTCCGACCATGCCGCGACGGCGCGGGCGCTGGTGGACTGCGGCTTCGCCTCTGTCGTCATGACTCTCGGCGTGAGCGGCGCGCTCTTGGCATCGGCCACCGACCTGCTGGAAATCCCTGCACCGAAGGTGCCCGTCGTGGACACCACCGGGGCTGGTGATGCTTTCACTGGAGCCCTGGCCGCCCGGTTGAGCGCCGGAGATTCGCTGCCCGACGCCGTCAGGGTTGCCGTGTTGGTCGGAGCGTACGCCGTAGGGACCGAAGGTGCGCAGCCGTCCTACCCGTCGCTTGATGATCCGCTGCCCGCAGCGCCGGAAACTACCGCAAGTTCACTCACTGGTGCAAAATCATTTACTGGACAGGACCCCGCCGCGTGAAGAAAACCGGAATTCTCAACGGACCCCTGAACGGAATTCTGGGCACCCTGGGTCACGGGCATCTGGTGGTGATTGCCGATGTGGGGATGCCGCTGCCTGATGCTCCTACGGTGGTTGATCTCGCTCTGGTGAAGGGCATCCCGTCTTTTACCGAGGTGCTGCGGGCGGTACTGACTGATGTTCAGATCGAATCGTCGCTGTTGGCCTCCGAGGCATCCGGATCAGCCGTCGAAAGCATCGTCCGCGCTGAGGGGCTGAACCCCGACTATGTCAGCCACGAGGACCTGAAGTCGCTCCTCCCGTCGGCCCGATTGATCATTCGAACCGGCGAAGCAACTCCGTACGCGAATGTGGTGCTGCGCTGTGGGGTCACCTTCTAACAGCTGCCTGGCAAGTCTGAGCGCTCAATTGACAGGTCTACCTTGCTCCCGGGTCGATCGGTTGTTCGGTGGCGATCGGTTGTTCAGGGTCAGCACCTCAGCACCTCAGCACCTCAGCACCTCAGCACCTCAGCACCTCAGGACAGTAGGTCTCCGATTCTCGTGAACAGATCCGGCTGATCTCTCGGGTCCTGAAGATGGCACTTCCCTAGAAGGGTGGTGGGACCTTGGGTGGTGGTGCTGGTGGCGGGTCTGGCCTGGTGACATAGCTGTGACCGGCGGGTGAGGTCGCGATGATCATTCCTGGTTCGGGTTGTCGGTAATGCCAGTAGCCCTCGGATTTGAGCATGTGGTGCCGTTTACACAAGGCCGCGAGGTTTCCGTAGCTGGTTTTCCCGCCCTGTGACCAGGGTTTTGTGTGGTCGAGTTCGCAGAACACGGCCAACCGGTTACACCCCGGATGCCTGCAGGTCCGGTCTCTGACCCGGACCGCATCCTTGAGATCCTGAGGGACCCGGTAGGTGGTGGCGTCGGCGCCGAGTCTGGCACCGGTGAACGGGTGGGTGAGGATCCTCGTGAACGACTGGGCGTGACCGGCGAGCTTCCTGGCCGTCTCCGGGTCAATCGGCCCGTACCCTTCGAGTTCACCCGGGGTGTCCCCGCCGAGGAGAGTCATCATCGGGACAGTCACAAACACCTTCGCCTGCACACCCCAGTAGGCGTCTGCGTCACCACGGCCGGCCGACCCACCCGTGCTATCCGTCCCACCTGCCCCAGCTGTCCCAGCTGTCCCAGCTGTTCCATCCGGCATATTCGGTGCATCCGAGCTCACGGGGCTTCCGGGTTCGGTGACCCCGTTAGTCCTATCCGGGCGGCTCGATTCCCTGATCCTGTCGCCGGCAAGGTCCTCAGTGGCAAGGCCGTCGCCAGCAAGGTCGTCGGTGGCGGGTTCTGCGGTGGCGGGTTCTGCGCTGGTCATGTGCCCGGTGGCGCCTGCACTGGTGAGGACGTCGATGAGGACGTCGGCGCGTAACTGGCTGAGCGTGCGTGCCTCGTCGGGGGCTTGTAACGCCCGGGCCGCGGTGTCGACGCGGTGGAAAATCCCGGCGACCTGCTCGGTGGGCAGGAAGGCGTGCAGCCAGGCCATCCCGTCGTAGTCCGGATTGATAGACACCCGCCGGTCCTGGAGGGCCTTCCGCCGCCTCACCGTGATCGTCTCAGGGTGCAGGGCCTCCCGTAACCGGACGGCCTGGTAGGTGAACTTCGCGACCGTCAACTGGCAGGCCAGATCGATCAACTGGGCCTCGAACCCGGCGCACACCCCGGGCACGGTATCGGGGATGCTGATCGCCTCCCCGACCACGGTGACAGCGTGACGCCTGGTGATCTTCCCATCTTCAAGCACCCGCAAGGTTGACGGGTACTCCCGGACCAGGAACTCACTGGTCTCGATCAGGGCACCAGCGGTCCGGTCCGGCAGGCGCAGCGCCGCACCGATCTCGGTTGCGGTGATTGTCCGGCCCAGATCCTGCGCTCCCTCTTCCACCCACGGGTATTCCGCGCGGGTCAGATCCCACAGGTGGGTGACCGCTTTGGCTTCCTGGGCATCAACCCACGACCGCAACCCATCCAGGGCCTGCAGCACCTCAAGGGTCTGCGACGCATCAGAGTCCACCAACGCCGCCAAAGACACCCACCCCGTCAACACCGACCCACCACCAGAAGCCGACTCACCACCACGAACAGCCTCACCACCAGCAACAGCCTCCTCGTTGGCAGTAGCGGGATCAGACAACGGCGCGTCCGCTGAGTCCGGCGAATCAATCCCCGCCGGGGAGGCGGCTGCCCCAGATGGGTCAGCACCAAAGGACGGGTCAACCGGGTCGGTTGAGATTGGTGAGACGGTTGACGTGACCGGGTCAGAGGGTGTTGGCGGGTCACAGGGTGTTGGCGGGTCAGACAGTGTTGTCGGGTCGGTCATCACGGACGGGGCGGGCGCGGGCGCCGGGGCCTGTCCCGGTGCCGGGAACGACCACAGCGCACCCTCACCCAACGGCCCGGCCGGTCCGTAGCCAGAAGAAGCTCCCGCAGCAGCTTCCGCGGTCCCGCTATCAGCTGCGGGATCAGCGCCGGAATCAGAGGGAAATCCCGTCCTGATAGAAGAAGCTTTGCTGCTTTCCATACCTCCATTCGATCATCTGCCACCCCCAAAATAAGGTCCCAAATGGGGGCTGGGCAAAAAGAATTTTCAACATTTTTCAGGGGTCGACAAAGGACCTGGAAAAGTCCTTTGTCGATGCTCCTAACCGCTCGGTAGGCAGTGAAATTCAGCGGGTTCAGACATCACAGAACGGCTGATCCGCCAAAGGTCATCACGGCAAATCGCCGCCTGATCCGGCGCAAGACCTGCTCGGGCATGCTGGACCACACCTCGGTTGGATAACCGGAAATCAGGCGTAGTAGCCTCGACGCTGCCCCACCCGATGAGCCCATCTGCGCAAGTTCCGTTGGCAGGCCTGCACAGTCACCCGGCACCCGGCACCCGGCACCCGGCTCAGGCGGCCCACCCACGGGCAACGGCGTCGAGCGCCGCACGGTAGACCGCAGCCCAATCGGCGTCGGGACGCCCCATCTGTGCCAGCTCCAGACTGACTATCCCGTGCACCTGTCCCCAGATCGCAACGGCTACCAACTCAACCGGCGCCTGAACCAACACACCCGCTGACTGCGCCGAGGCAACCGCGTCCATCAGGGGCTGCATCGCATTGCTCGCGGCGTCAGGGCTGGGCTGGCAATCGGCATACGCAGCCAACGCCCCACCGAACATCAGCCGGTACAGGGCCCGATGCTCCAGCGCCCAGGTCCGGTAGGCGACCCCCAAAGTATCCAACCCGCCGTCGGCGGCGGCGAGCTGCGAGTCATGGAAAGAGCGGAACCCATCGTCCACGACGGCCGTCAGCAGCTGGGATTTCCCACCGAACAGCGAATAGACCGCAGAGGTGGACGTCCCGGCTGCCGACGCAACATCGCGGAGCGTCACCCGCGCGGGCCCGTCACGGTCAATCAGGTCGGCGGCGACGGCCAACAGGTCCTGCCGCAGGGAATCGTTATGTACTACGGGTCTTGCCATAAGAACCAGTGTTCCATAACATTGTTCTGTAACAACGTTATGAAGGTCTGGCAGATCGAGGAGCTTCCGATGGCACAGCAAATATTTGCGGGCCGCCACACTGCGGATTTGGGGAGGGACACCATCACCGTATTCCTGATCGGGATGCGTCCCAATCGGTGGTGGAAGATCGCGAAAGTCAGCAGGGTCGCTGCCGCGATGCCGCGCATGCTGCAGCATCTTGCTACTGATCCTGACGCGGGCATGCTTGGCTACGAGCAGTGGTTCGGCCGCACCACCATGCTGCTCAGCTACTGGGAGAGCCCGGAGCATCTGCGGAGGTTCGCGGCGGACAAGGAATCGCCCCATCTGGCACCCTGGCGACGGTTCATGAAAGAACTCTCGGGCACCGGCGATGTCGGCATCTGGCACGAAACGTATCAGGTCCCGGCCACTGGAATCGAGACCGTCTACAACGGAATGCCGCTGTTCGGTCTCGCGAAGGCGACGGCGCACGCTCCCCTCGGGGCACGCAACAATACGGCGAAGCAGCGAATGGGCCGGGCACCGGGACCGAAGGTCCCTTGACAGAATCTCCCTCTCGTCTCATATTCAAAGGGCATCCGTAACCGAGGGGGCTGCCGTGGTCAACACTTCTTCATCGCGAGACTATCTATCCGAACGGCTTCGGGACCTCCTCGCCTCTTATCCGGACGCGCGGGAGATCCGAATGTTCGGCGGCATCTCCTTCATGGTGAATGACCGCATGGCGGTCGCGGCCGATCGTGCCGGTGACCTGTTGGTGCGAACGAACCCGGCTGACTACGACGATCTCCTCCGACGGGGCGCGGTTCCCGCACTGATGGGCCAGGAGAAACCGATGGGGCGCGGCTGGCTGACCGTGCCACGCCACCAGCTCGACGACGACGCAGAGCTCGCGTATTGGGTTAACCTCGGCATCAGCTCCGGGGAACCTATCGGAGGGAAATCCACCACAGGGAAACCTGTCGGAGCTGAAGCCGGTAACCTCAACCAGCAATAATCGCGTCCTGGATCACTCAGAGCTAACGATCACTGATCTGCTGGATGGTCCAGCGGTTGCCGTCCGGGTCAGCAAAGGTGCAGAAGCCAACGTTGTTGAGGTCATCCTCGGGGAGCCGCGGACGAAAACCATCCCGTGCGTAGACCTGGATCTCGGACAGCTCAACCCCGCGACCGGTGAGCTCCCGATGCGCTGCATCCAGGTCCGCGACAACCAGTTGGAGGCCCTCAAGCGATCCTGGGGCCATGCGAGTGAGACCCCGCCCGATCTGAATTGAACACCCCGACCCGGGCGGCGTCAGTTGCACGACGGAGCCGTCGATATCGAAGTCGAGGGTGAAACCGACCTGGTCAGCGTAGAAAGTCTTGGCCCGCTCGACGTCGCTTACGGGCACGGGCACCACTTCGAGGGTGTATTTCATTGAAAAGACTCCATGCTCGGGCACCTCGTCCGTGGTCGGGCGACTTGTGCCCGACAGGATACTGCTGCACGACCCGGCGGTAAAGGAGCGAAGCTGCCCACCCTGTGCAGCAATCGGCGGGTTCCCTATGCTGACTCCATGACTGAACAGCCCGGCAGCCGCGCTGGACGCCCCGCGCCTGATGCTCGACGGCGTAGGCCACCAGACACCGCCCCGCACGTTCTGGCCGGAGCGTGTCACGGCGATCGCTAGACTCACGAAAGAAATACTGGACAGCCAAAAGGGGACATCGTGACGATCAGCAGAAGTGCCGGAGGAGCCGCAGCCACCCTGTCGATGCTGCTCCTCGTCCTCACCGGGTGTGGCAGCAGCGAACCGTCGACGGTCCCGGAGCGCCCCGCCGAGGGCAACCTGCTTGACGTTGCCGATGTCCTGACCACGGCGGAGGAAGAAAGCCTCAACGCACTGATCGAGGAGCGAAACGGCAGTACTGACGGGGCCCGCGTCGCCGTGCTCACCATCGAGAATGCGGGCGGGTCCATCGAGGACTACTCCCGCAGCGTCGCCACCGAATGGGAAGTGGGCGATGCGGGGGCAGACAACGGTGTGCTCGTGGTTGCCGACACCGCCGAACGGGAACTTCGGATCGAAACCGCCGACGGCGTCCGCGAAGAGTTTTCTGATGACGAAGCGGCCGCAGTGATCGAGGACGTTCTTGAACCGGCGTTCGCCGATGAACAGTATGCCGAAGGCCTCACCGAGGCGGTGGAGCAGATCTACCTGTACGCAGACGGGCAGGAACCGGTCCAGGAACCGTTCAACTGGGCCGTCCTCGCGTGGGTCGTCGGAGGGACCGTGGCCCTGGTAGGCATCATCATCTCGGTTGTCACCGTCGACTCCCGCCGCCGTCGTCGGGTTGCCGATGACGAGATCCGGGAGGCGGAAGAGAAGGATCCGACCTTCCGCCTCACCGAGGAACAACGCAAGGCCTACCGCAAGTACCGGTACAGCAAGCGCGGCGACGACGCCGTCAACTACCCGCCGACCTGGCTTCCCCTCTATATTGCCAACCCCGCACTGTATTCGGGGTGGAGCACCAGCACGCAGTCCGGCTCGTCATTCGGCGGGGGTGGCGGGTTTACCGGCGGAGGCGCATCCGGCAGGTACTGACAGTTCTCATTACACTCGGTGCATGGATGACCTCGAACTGTCGATCGGTGGTGAACTCTTCCGCGTCAGCGAGAGAAACCAGCCACCAGGACGATTGAGCTACCACTTCGCCTGGCTCAACGGTCCGGACGAGGGAACGTATGGTTTCACGGTCGGATTGAGCAAGCCGAGCCCGATGTCGAGGGAAGAGCTGATGGCCGAGGCACGCGGGTTCGTTGGGGCGTTTTATGAACCAGGCGGGATTGGCGAGGAAGACTTTCCCGATCACAAGCCAGCACCGGCAGGGTAGCCAGCCGGGTAGGCAGCAGCTCTGCTCGGCGTCCTGAAGCCGGCGCCGCGGCCACACCCCACAGGTCGGGGTCAGGCCACGACAATTCGGGATCGGGCCACGGCGCTGGCACTGGAAACTACCGCCTGAGCGCCTTCCGGGCGAGCACGTTCCCCAGGAGCTGGACCGCCTGCACCAGCAGGATAATCACAATTACTGCAGCCCAGGTAACCCAGGGGTTGAACTGCCGGTAACCGTATTGGATGGCGAAGTTGCCCAACCCTCCACCGCCCACATAGCCAGCGACGGCCGACATGTCGACCAGCGCCACGAAAATGAACGTGTAGCCAAGGATCAGCGGTCCCAGGGCTTCCGGGATGATGATGGTCAGGATGATCCGGAGCCGGCCAGCACCTACTGAGCGTGCCGCCTCGATCACACCGGGTTGCACGGTCAACAGGTTCTGCTCCACAATGCGGCTGATCCCGAATGCAGCAGCCAACGACAGCGTGAAGATGATGGCGCTGTTGCCGATACCGGTCCCCGTCACCGCCCGGGCCAGAGGTTGAGCGGCGGCCAGAAAGATGATGAACGGGATGGGCCTGAAAATGTTGACGATGATGTTCAGGGTGCTGAACACGGCGCTGTTCCCCAGGATGCTGCCGGCCCGCGTGGTGTAAAGGCCGATACCGAGGAGCAGCCCACCCAGGCCGCCGAAGAATAGGCTGAACCCGACGATGTAGAGGGTCTCGTAGGTGGCTTGCCACAGTTCCGGGCTGAGATCGATCAGGGAATCCATCAGCTGAGCTCCTTCACAGTGGTGCGGGTGGCGAGACTGGCCAGTGCGGCGTCGATCGCGGTGGCCGGTCCGGTCAGCGCGAGGGTCAGGTGACCGAACGCGCGGCCTCTGATGTCGTTGATGCCCCCGTAGATCAGCTCGAACTCGACCCCCGCAGCGGCGAGTTCAAGGAACACCGAAGCCTGGGACGAGTCGCCGTCGCGGAAGGAGAAGGTGACGATCCGACCCGCATGCCGCTCGCGCAGCACGGCGACCTCGTCGGGTGACGGGATGCCCCTGACAACCGTGGAGACGAACCGTTGCGACGAGGCCTGACGCGGGTTGGAGAAGACGTCGAAAACGTCACCTTGCTCGACGATCCGGCCACCGTCCATCACCGCCACCTTGGTGGCGAGGGTCTGGATGACGTCCATCTCGTGGGTAATCACCACGATGGTGATCCCCAGCTCCTCGTTGACCCGGCGCAGCAGGCGCAACACCTCGTGGGTGGTCTCGGGGTCCAGCGCCGAGGTGGCCTCATCGGCCAGGAGAATCTTCGGTGACGTGGCCAGCGCGCGGGCAATCCCGACGCGCTGCTTCTGCCCACCGGAGAGCTGCTCAGGGTAGTTCGACGCCTTGTCGGCCAGCCCCACAAAGTCGAGGAGCTCGGTGACGCGCGCCTGGATTTCCTCCCGGCTCTTCCCTGCGACGCGGAGCGGGTACGCAACGTTGTTCCAGACCGTCTTGGCGTTGAAGAGGTTGAATTGCTGGAAGATCATGCCAATGTCGAGGCGCAGCTTGCGTAGTTGGCGGTCGGGCACGTTGGTGACCTGGTGTCCGTCGACGACGATCGTGCCGCTCGTCGCCTTCTCCAGCGCGTTGATCAGCCGGACCAGGGTGCTTTTACCGGCACCCGAGTACCCGATGATCCCGTAGATCTCGCCGGCCTCAATGTCGAGGCTGACGTTGTCGATAGCGTGCACAGGGTCGCCACCGCGCCGCCCCGGAGGGAAGCTTTTCGTGACGTCCTGCAAAGAGATGAGGGGCATGGTGTTCCTTGCTGGAAGAGCCCTGCGGCCAGCCGGGATCGCCGGCCGGCCGCAGGAGTTGGCGGGGCCTGGCTAGCCCTGGGCGGCGGTGTCTTCCTCGACAGTGTCGAGGGTTGACTGCAGCTCCTCGGGAGTTACCACCAGGAACTCGGCCGTCCCACCGGAGGTCTCCTGGACGGCGTCCTGCACCTCCTGGTTTTCCTGGTAGATGCTCACCAGCTTTTGGTAGGTCTCGTTGGTCTCCTCACCGGCACGGGCGGCGAACACGTTCACGTACGCAACGGCGGCGGGATCCGTCGGATCGTCCTGCGCGATGGCGTCCTCGAAGTTCAGCCCCGCGTCCTGAACGAAGTCGTTGTTGATGATCGCGGCGGCGACGTCGGGCAACGACGTGGGTGTCAGCGAGGCCTCGAGGGTGGTGACGGTGACCTTGGAGGCCTCCTCGTCAATGTCGTCGATGGTCGAGAAGGCACTGCCGCCGCCGTCGAGCACCACCAGTCCAGCGGACTGGAGCACGAGCAGGCCCCTGGCCAGGTTGCTCTCGTCATTGGGGACGGCAACGGTGGAGCCCTCGGGGATTTCGTCGACCGAGCCGTACTGGGTGGAGTACAGACCCAGGGGGTAGATCGCTGTGGACCCGATCGGGGCGAGCTCCGCACCGCTGGAGACGTTGTAGCGCGCCAGGTACACGAGGTGCTGGAACTGGTTGAGGTCCAGTTCGCTTTCGCTCAGGGCGGGGTTGGGCTGGGTGTACTCGGCGAAGTCGATGACCTCAAGGTCAATGCCCTCCTCCGCCGCGGCTTCGGTCAGCAGTCCCCATTCCGGGTCGCTGGCGCCGACGACGCCGAGGCTGATGCTTTCGTTGCCGGAGTCGGAGCCTTCCGACGAACCGCAGGCGACGGTGAGGGCCAGAAAGGGGACCACGGCAAGGGACAGGAGTTTGCGGGAATTCATGGGTTTTCCTTTGAACGGTTTACTTGGGGAAAGGATCAGCAGGGCAGGCGAAATCGGCCGGAAGCTCTGCTGGATCGGCACTAAGAAAAGAAATGTGAAGGTGCTGCGGAAACTGCAGCGACAATCGGGCGGGATTCCTCGGGTGTTACATACTGGCTCGCTTCGAGATCGCGGGCGGTATCACCGAGACCCTTGCGGGGACTCTCCTGGATACGCCGTACTTGCCATCCGGGGACTTGTTCCGGTGGCCGAATCTTCACCTGAAGCACCCCACTACGGGAGAGGGTTGCTGTTCAACCGGCCAGGGAGCCATTGGTTGAACTCTTGATTCTGAGTTCACGCTAAAGCAGATAATTCGCAGGGTCAAAAAATGGTCTCGAAGGATCGTCACAAATGACCCGGCGGAGAACTGCTGGTGAGCCGGTTCCTCGGCATGACCACCCAGCAGGCCCTCATAGCCTGGTCGGTCATCGCGACCTCGTGCCGGTGATCCAGCGGCGCGACTAGCCGGTGAGCTGCTCCCGGGACATAATCTGGTTGTCCGGACGCGGAACGAACCAGGGTTCCAGATCTACCGCGGTCATGGGCCGCGTGTAGAAGTAGCCTTGCGCCAGATCGCAGCCAAGTCCCAACAGGGCTTCCAACTGGCCGGCCGTTTCGACGCCCTCGGCCACCGCAGACATGTTCGTTGCGTGGGCGAGCTGGATGCAGGAGGTCACGATCGCGTGGTCCTTAGTATCGGAGGTAAGGCCCGCGATGAATGACCGGTCAATCTTGAGCTCATCGATCGGGAAGCGCCGCAGATAGACCAGGCTGGAGTGGCCGGTCCCGAAGTCATCGATGGACAAGCTGACGCCCAGTGCGCTGAGCGCGTTGAGCGTCCGGAGCGCACTTTCGGGGTCGACTGTCAACGCCGTCTCGGTGATCTCGAGGGTGAGCAGTCCCGCCGCCACGTTGTGACGTTCCAGAGCTGCAGTCACGATGTCCGCCAGATGGGGGTCATTCAACTGAATGGCCGAAATGTTCACTGACATGCGTACCGGTGCCCGGCCGGGTGAGGAACGGTGCCAGGCCGCCTGCTGCGCCACGGCGGCGTTGACGACCCAGGCACCGAGGGGCAGGATCAGCCCTGACTCCTCGGCGAAGTCGATGAAGGATCCCGGGTCCAGCAACCCCCGGTCCGGGTGATCCCACCGGACCAGCGCTTCAAAACCGCTCATCTGCCCGTTGGCCAGGTCGATCTGCGGCTGGAAGAAGAGGAGCAGTTCGCCGTCGTCGATCGCCTGCCGCAGTTCGCCTCGGCGCTTGAGACGACCATCTGTCGGGTCCTTGGTGCTTCCGATTTCCACTTCAAACCGGTTACGCCCCAGCTTCTTCGCCCGGTTCACGGCGGTGGTGGCCCTGCCTAGCACGCCGTCGGTCGTATCGCTGGAAGTAGCCATCGCAAACCCAATGCTGACCGAAAGATCGAGCGTTGACCCGCCCACAATCATCGGCGCGTTGAGGGCCGCCAGCAACAAGGCTGCCGCCTGACACGCGGCTGCCGTGTCAGCAAAAGTATCGACGACGGCAAACTCGTCTCCATCGAGGCGCGCGACAACCGCAGTGTCGCTCATTGTGGACCGGAGCCGCCATGCCACGATGCTGAGTGCTTCGTCGCCGGCAGCGATACCCAGTCCCTCATTGACCGCCATGAAGTGGTCAATGTCGAGGATCAGGACGCCCACGGGAGACTGGTCGGTGCCATCCTCGGCGAGGAGGGCCCACAGCTCGGAGAGGAAACCCGTTCGGTTGACCAGCCCGGTGAGGGGGTCGTGGCGCATCAGGTGCGTCAGCCCGGCCTGGGCAGCCGCCGGGGTGGGCTGAGCCTCAATGCCGCGACGCACGTCCTCGAGGGCACGCTCATATGGCCGGGCCTCGGGGCCTGCCATGGACGACTTGGTGTATTCCCGATCGGAGGGGGTGTCCTGAAACTGTGCGGCGGATGAATCACTTGCGGGGTCGGGCATAAGTGCAATTCGCTTTCGGGTGAATCAACGGAAATCTGAAGTCCCCAGCGGTGGCGAATCCATGACCGATGAGGTGCTTCCACGGCGAGAGTGCCGAAAAGTCCTGAACATTGTGCTTATCTTCTGCATGACAAATTGTGGGCCGGGGTACCGCTGATTGCGCGGCAACACTCTGTGGGTCGATTGGCGATCAGTCGTCGACGACAAGAGACGTAGTGCATGAGAGACCTTCCTGTGGGGTGGCGGAAGGTCCCGTGGCCCGCCCAGCCGAACGATATGCTTAATCAGTGGTGTTGTTCTTCACGTTTCACCACGTTCGCGCCGGTTTTCACAGTGTAACCCCCGGGTAAATACGAAGGCGCCTTACTTTGAAGATCCTGTGCGAATCCTGCGCAGCACGCCCAACACCTCCCGAAGGAGAACCCCTCCGTGACCATTTCATCCTTGCTCCCGGCACCCATCGGGTTCGGCACTGCACCGCTGGGCAACATGTTCCGGGCCATTCCCGAGGAAGAGGCCACGGCCACTGTCGCAGCCGCCTGGGACCAGGGCATCAGGTACTTTGACACCGCACCGTTCTACGGTGCTGGCCTCGCCGAGATCCGCCTCGGCGATGTACTCTCCGCGCACCCTCGGGGTGACTATGTGCTGAGCACGAAGGTGGGCCGTGTGATCCTCGACGAGACCGAGGACGTCTCAGCACGCGACATGGGAGAGAAGGGCGGATTGTTCGCCCACGGCCGCCCGAACAAGGTGGTCAACGACTACTCGGCAGACGCCACTCTCCGTTCGGTGGAGGACAGTCTCAAACGACTGAAAACCGACCGACTGGATATCGTCTGGGTTCACGACATTGCCCAGGACTTCTACGGCGATGAGTGGCTTGCCGTCTTTGAATCGGCCCGGACCGGCGCTTTCCGCACCCTGACCCGGTTGCGGGACGAGGGCGTCATCAAGGCCTGGGGTGTGGGCGTCAACCGTGTGGAGGCACTGGAGCTGACACTCGATCTGGACGAGCCCCAGCCCGATGCCTTCCTCCTGGCCGGACGGTATACGCTCCTCGACCATGATCGTGCCCTGGAGCGCCTCCTCCCGGCGGCAGTCGATCACCAGGTGGATATTGTGGTGGGCGGACCTTACAGTTCGGGCATTCTTGCTGGCGGCAAGCACTTCGAGTATCAGGAAGCGTCGGCCGAGATCATTACCAAGGTGGAACGCATCAAGGCACTGACGGCTGAACACGGAATCGGCATCAAGGCGGCAGCGCTGCAGTTCTCGCTCGCCCACCCGGCAACTACCGCGGTGATACCGGGCGCCACCAAACCGAGCCGCATCGCGGAGGACCTCGCCGCACTGCAGGAGACGGTGCCCGCCGCCTTCTGGGATGCCCTGCGCGAGGAACAGCTCATCTCGCCGCTGGCTCCCGTTCCGGCGAACTAGCTACAACAAGTTCACCCCTTCCTCAATTTCGCTCCCCTTCGCCGAAACGTGAGGACTGGCAGGGGCAGGGCGACGAATCGCCCGGTCTAACCCGTCAGGGGCGACGTGAGTGGTCAGCTGACGGTCCAGTTCGGCAATGACCGCGTCGAGCCCCAGGGCAAAAGCCCTGTCCTGTCGCCGGGCACCGGTTTGAGTCGCCAGTGCTCGTGACAGGGAAGGATGCGCAAGTTCCGACGGCTCCCACGGCGGTTCGGGAGATCCCGCGTCGATCGCAGAACCAAGAACCAGCAGATCAACGAGTGAAAGAGCGTCAAGGAGCCGGCCGTCCTGGAATCCGGCCGACTCGAGGATCTGCGCCAACGTTTCGTAGATCTCGAGGGTGGGCGCATCGTCGACAGATTCGCCCACCAGCGCCGGAATGGCCATCGGGTGAAGCCCCAGCGCGTAGCGGTAGTTGATCGCCCAGCGACGCGTCTGCTCCTGCCAGTTTCCCTCTCCCGGCGGGAAATCCCCACGGTCGTGAGCGTCCTGACTGATGAGGGAACGGATTCCCTCGATAATCTCGGTCCGTCCTCCCTTCACATGGTGATAGAGGGAGGACGGACTGACGCCCAGCCGTTTGGCAAGCTGTGGGATGGAAAATTCCTGACGCTCGTCGAACCGTTCAAGGGCCGCCCGGAAGATCTTGCCAGGAGTGAGGATCCGGGTAGTAGGCCTGGCCATAAAGTTCCTTCGTGGTTGCGGGCCGCTAAAACACTATGACACTGCGTGCTCGCTCGCCACGGCGCATCGCCTCGAAGGCCTCGTTGACCTGGTCGAGGCGAATCCGGTCGGAGATCAGCTCATCCACCGGTAGTTTGCCGGCAAGATAGAGTGCGGCCAAACGAGGAAAGTCCCGGCCGGGAACTGTGGAGCCGTAGTTGGACCCGACAATCCGGATCCCTCCCTCGGCCAGTGCCAGGCCATCAAAATTGATGGTCTGGTCAGCTGGCGGCAGGCCGACCAGGACGGCAGTGCCCCCACGCGCCAACAGGCCAGGCAGCGACTCGATGGTGTCCTTGCGTCCGATCGCCTCGAACGCATAGTCCGCTCCACCCCCGGTGATGCTCCGGATCTGCTCCTGGCTGTCCGGCCCGGAAATCACCGAGTGCGTGGCACCAAAACGGCGAGCTATCGCGAGCTTTTCCTCACTGAGATCGACAGCGATGATGGGGTGCGCCCCCACCAGGTTCAGTCCCATAATGATCGACAGTCCAACTCCGCCGGTCCCGACGACGACGGCAGACCTGCCCGGCGCCACCATCGCATCGTTGACCACCGCTCCTACACCGGTAGACACCGAGCAGCCAAGGAGCGAGGCAACCTCAAACGGCACGTCCGACGGTATCTTCACGGCTGCCGATTCGGGGACGACCGTGTATTCGCTCATCGACCCGACGGCAAGATAGGGATACACAGGTGTTCCGTTCTCCGACAGGGGCGTGCTGCCATCCGGGAGGAGGCATTCCTCTGAACGGCTGCCCGTGCAGACGAAGGCCCTGCCGGAAAGACAGGCAGTGCAGCGCCGGCAGGGATAGAACCAGCTGAGGACGACATGGTCTCCGACTGCAACGTCTTCGACCCCCTCACCAATAGCTTCGACGACCCCCGCTCCCTCGTGGCCCATGACGGTGGGGGAAGGCATCTCCCATTCGCCGTCGAGCACATGTCGATCGGAACCGCACACGCCGGACGCCCCAAGCCGGACCAGCGCTGTCCCTGGCCCGGGTGCGGCCACCTCGATTTGGGTGATTTCCAGCGAAGATCCGCCGCGGTGCACCGCGGCCCGTGAACTGATGGTCATGACCGTGACCCTTTGAGGTTGTGGGACTTGGCCAGGTTGAACCCGCCCACTCCGCGGTTCCTATAAAGCACCACGGCCAGGATCCAGTACACGATCCCGCCGAGAACGGCGGCGGGCAGTGAAGCAGAGATGACGTTGAAGACCGGCTGGGTTTCAAGCGTGACGGGGTTGTAGATCCACAGGTAGAACACTGCGCCAGCGACCACCGCCACAATCCCTGCCCAATTGACCCCACCCGGCAGGTGATAGGCGCTTTTGGCGCCTGGGGCGTACAGCTCGGACAGATCAATGTGCTGCTTGCGCAGAATGAAATAGTCGACGATGATCGCGCCGCACATCGAGGCGAGGAACGCCCCGCTGAGCGTGACAAACAGGACAAACCTCTCGTACATAAACTGCGGGAAGAAGGCGAGCAGAGCAGGCAGTACGAAGAATCCAGCACACAGCCATTTCCAGTGCAGGCCGGTGAGCAACTCGCCGCTGGACTGCCTCAGTGCGAGAACAGTTGAGTAGACAATCGAGGACATGCTGGTGATGTTGGCGAAGCAAATGAACAACAGGATGAACGCTCCGAGCAGAGGACCGCCAAAGGGGATCATCCAGACGGTGGGGTCGGAATCCCCCAGGGTCAGCGCCGCGCCCATTCCAACAATCTGAGCCAGCAACGTCGCGATCAGTAATCCTCCATAGGCGGGCCAGATTGCGGCCTTGGGTGATGTGGTCATCCGGGCCAGGGAGCCCATCACCGGATACCACGACACTCCAACAGCAACGTTGAATTCGACGGCGATCATGAAGTTCAGCTGCGGATCATCAAAAGGGGCGAGCGGGGCGGCATCCAGAAGGGCAGCCCACGAGGTATTGATCACCAGGAAAACCATCAGGAGTGCGGTGATCACCAGAAGCCCCGGAGCAATGAACTTGTTCAGGCGACCGATCGTGATGGGGCCGCGGGAGAGGATGTACCAGGCGACGGCCAGTGCTACCAGCGCCCCCAGCGTGACCATTAGCCCGTATTCATCGAATTCCATCCCGGTAGCGACCCCGGCCACCTGTGTGGTTGCCCGGCCCACCATGATGCCCAGCAAGGACGACCACCCCATCTCGGTGATCAATACAACGGTGAAGACGAGCGCTCCTACCCCTGCCACCCCGAAGACCGGCCGGAGGATCGTGTACTGCTCCACGCCATACCGTTGGCTGGCCACTGTGCTGGCGAGCACCATAAAACATAGCCCGATCGCGTTGCCGATAATCATCGCCGCGATCCCCTGCTGAAATCCCACAAACGACGCGGTCGCCCCGCCCACCAGGAAGGCCCAGGTGGCGATAGCCAGTGCAACGTTTACCCAGCTGAAGTCCAACGCGCTCCAGACCCGCTCGGATTTCAGCAGGGGAAGGGATCCGAAAGTGTTGGCATTCTCGATTTCTTCGGTTCCGGTGTCGTTGGGGCGGTTCACAGGACCATCACCAGCAGTCCGAGCAGGCTGATCAATACGGTAACGCCGACATACACGGCCAGGTCAGCGCGGCTGAGCGCACGCCGAGCCGGGTCAGCTCCTTCGACCGTCCTGATTTCCTCTATGCGACGATGTAATTCCTGCTGTACCTGGGCGGAATCTCTGGCCACGAGCGTCTCCTCAACAACTAATCGAATATCTTTCGGTTTCCAGGTTCATAACAGACCCAAACACATCGAAGTGTCAATAGAATTGGCGAAAGCTGTCCAATATGAAGGAGACATAGTGGTTCGGATCGGCGTCTGGCAGGCTACTGGAACGGTAGCCAGTACCCAACAGAATCTGGCGCGGTTGGACCGGATGGCGGCGCGAGCGGCCCGGGAGGAAATCGACGTCGTCGTTACCCCCGAGCTGTTCGCCACCGGTTATGCCCCGGCGAAAATTCATGGCCTGGATGGCGGTGAGGTCCGCGAGAGTCTCGCCGCCGCTGCCCGGCGCCACGGGATAGCTATTGTCGGCTCCAGCGTTGATGAAGCGGACGGCCTGCGGTACATCAGCGCATCCTTCTTCGACCCGGATGGCGTGGAGATGTCGCGCTACCGGAAATCACATCTATTCGGGGCGGAAGAGAAGTCGGTCTTCGTGCCGGGATCCGAGCCAGCCGACGTGTTCGGATACGCTGGCCTTCACCTGGCCCTGGGCATCTGTTATGACATTGAATTCCCGGAGTTTGCCCGGGCGGCCACGGTGCGCGGCGCCGACGCACTCCTGATTCCCACTGCGGTGCCGCGCACGGGCGACGTTGACGGGTTCCCCTCCCAGCGAACGTACAACGCCGAGCGAATCTCAACCATCATGGTCCCGTGTCGGGCACTGGAGAACGGCATTTACATTGCCTACGCCAACCACACTCCGCCGGATTTCACCGGCCTCAGCTGCATTGTTGGACCCCACGGAAACGTCCTTGCGCAGGCGGATCAATCCGAGGAACTCCTCGTCGCGGAGATCAGTCAGGACGAAGTGCAGCGAGCCCGCCGCATCAACACCTACCTGCCCGACCTGGGCTATGACGTTCCCACCTCCGCCGAAGCGTGAGATCTGGTGGGTCGGGGCGTCCAATAAGTCGCTCGATCTAACTCTTCTGCGGAGAGGGGTAACGCCGGACCGCTGAAACGAAATCAATCGGCCGGGATCAGGCGGTGAATCAGCCCTTCGCCTTCGCGGCAGCCTTCGCCGCACGCTTGGTTTCGCGCACCTTGGTCAGCGACTCAGGATCCACAATGTCGGCAACTGAGCGGAAGCTGCCCTCCTCGCCATAGGCGCCGGCGCTCTCACGCCAGCCGTCGCCGTCGTACCCGTACTGCTTGCCCAACAGTGCCAGGAAAATCCTCGCTTTCTGTTCCCCAAATCCCGGCAGGGCCTTGAGCCGCTTGTAGACCTCGGCGCCGTTGGGGTTGTCGCGGGTCCAGATCTGGGACGCGTCGCCATCCCACTCATCCAGGAGCGTGGCGCAGAGGGTCTGGATGCGTCCCGCCATGTTTCCCGGGTACCGGTGGACGGCGGGAGGGGTGCGGCAGAGCTCAACGAACTCGTCGGGATCCTTGTGGGCGATGGTCGCTGCGTCAAACTCGCCCAGCCGGTCCTTGATCTTCGCGGGACCAACGAACGCCGTCTCCATGGCTACCTGCTGGTCCAGCAGCATCCCGATCAACAGGGCGAGTGGCTCCTCCGAGAGGAGCTGATCGGCGGCGGGATCGTCGGTGATGTTCAGGTGCGCAGTCATAACCCCGAGTTTAACGCGCAAACCCCCAGCGGGAGTAGCTCCCGCTGGGGGTTCATGAACGCTGAAGCTTAGTTCAGTGTTGCTGTGTCGATGACGAAGCGGTAGCGGACGTCCGAGGCGAGGACGCGCTCGTAAGCCTCGTTGATCTTGTCGGCGGAGATGACCTCGATCTCGGAGCCCAGGTGGTGCTCCGCGCAGAAGTCCAGCATTTCCTGGGTTTCGCGGATGCCACCGATCATGGAGCCGGCGAAGGAACGGCGTCCACCGATCAGCGCGAAGGCGTTGACGGGCAGCGGCTCGGCCGGTGCGCCAACGTTGACTAGGGCACCGTCCAGGGAGAGCAGACCCAGGTAGTCGCTGATCGGGATGGTGGCGCTGACGGTGTTGATAATCAGGTCGAACGAGCCGGCGAGGTCGGAGAAGGTGTTCTCATCGCTGGTCGCGTAGTAGTGCTTGGCGCCCAGACGCATTCCATCTTCCTGCTTCTTCAGCGACTGCGACAGGACGGTGACCTCGGCGCCCATCGCGGCAGCCAGCTTCACGGCCATGTGGCCGAGTCCGCCCAGCCCGACGACGGCGACCTTCTTGCCGGGTCCGGCGCCCCAGTGCTTCAGTGGCGAGAACGTGGTGATGCCCGCGCAGAGCAGCGGCGCGGCGACGTCGAGCTCGATGCCCTCGGGGATCCGGACGACAAAGTCCTCGGTGACGACAACGTGGGTGGAGTAGCCACCCTGGGTGATGGACCCGTCGCGGTCCTCGGCGCCATAGGTGCCGGTGTTGCCCTTGAGGCAATACTGCTCTTCGCCAGCCTCGCAGTTCTTGCACTCGCCGCAGGAGTTGACCATGCAGCCGACGCCCACGCGGTCGCCGACCGAGTGCTTGGTCACGTTGGACCCAACTTCGGTGACGATGCCGGCAATTTCGTGGCCGGGCGCCAGCGGGTAGGACTGTGGTCCCCAGTCGCCGCGGACGGTGTGGATGTCGGAATGGCAGATTCCGGCGAACTTGATGTCGATCATCACGTCATCGGGGCCGACGTCGCGGCGCTCGATGGTGGTGGCAATAAGGTCTTCGGAGGCCGAAGGCGCAGCGTAAGCGTTGACGGTCGTAGGCATAGATGACTCCTGCAGATTGGTTGCTGGAAAGTTTTGGTTCCTTTTCAGCAACGTCAGCGGGCGGCAGCGTATTCCCCGCTACCTAAGAGACCGAGGGTCAGGGCAGCCGGGAGGGGCGGCGGAGCGTGGCCTCCCCGGCGAGCGCCGCCTGGAGCGGGACCGGGCTGATCAGCACGGCCGGACCGCGGTGCAGCACCCCGTCGGAGACCGGTTGGCAGCGCACGCCACCGCGCCCCCGCATCGCCGCGTGGGCTCCGGGGGCGAGCATCCGGTCCATCCAGACGCAGGGATGGGCTGGCCGACCGGCCAGCAGCCGCACCGCATCGCCCTGTGAGTGCAGTTCGAACTCGTGACCGAGCAGTGGGTGCAGCTGGGCGCCCCTCACGATGACGTTTCGCCGGGTCAGCAGGGGATCAAACGATGCGGCGCCCAGGAGCGAGGCAATGCCCTCGAGCGCCTCCACGGCCATCAGTGTCACGGCGGCGTCCATGTGCGCGGCCTTCCCAAAGAACCGGTCCCCCACAATCCCCTTGCCGGCAACCACCTCGGCCCGTTCGGCGTCGACCGTGGGCACATCGGCGGCGCCGTCGCGGGCACGGCCGAAGTAGGCGTGTGTTGGGGAGACGAGCAGGTGCAGCACCTCGACGTCGTACCGGTAGGTTTCACTCATTATCCAAGGCTATCCCGACCGTTGTTTTGAACTACTCAAAACAACTGGTACGGTTATGACATGGCCACCGGCACTGAACCACAGACTCACCCCGAGGAGCTCAAGAGCTCCATCAGGGCCTCGGGCCTGAAGGTGACGGCCCCTCGCGTCGCCGTGCTGGAGGTCCTCCAACACGCACCGCATTCAAGCGCGGAACAGGTGTTTGCCGAGGTACGAAAAACCCTGAGCGGAACCTCCGCCCAGGCAATCTACGGAATTCTGGCGTCGTTCACCGGCGCCGGATTGGTGCGGCGCTTCGATCCACCCAACTCACCGGCCCTGTTCGAGTGCAGGGTGGGCGACAATCACCACCACCTTTCGTGTGTTGGTTGCGGGATGATCCAGGACGTCGACTGCGTCATCGGGGAGGCACCCTGCCTCACCCCGTCGGACGACTCGGGCTTCACCATCTATTCGGCTGAAGTCACCTTCAATGGTCTATGCCGTTCCTGCCAGACCAACGGGCAGCCGAAAACCGGCTAGACCACAGCACTTTCCCCAGGGAATCGCCGACGCGGCACGCCGCGATTGGTTATGCCCACCTACCCTTTCAACGCTGAACAGCCCGGCCACTTTGCCGCGCCCAAAAAGGAGATTCATCATGTCAGTTCTGAACCGCACCGCCCCCGCACACGCAATCACCCGCCGCACCGTCGACGGACCGGTCACCCCCGGCACCTCATCTGCGCCCCTGCCCCTGCTGGGCGGACGCTACGTCACCACCCGGCGCCCCGGCTCAGCAGCCGAAGGAACGTATGTCACCACCGGCTCACGCGCTGCGCTAGTTTCCCGTGGCACCTACGTTACGTCCGCCAGCCAGCCCACCGGGCGCACAGAAGGCCGATACACCGACCGAGGCTAGGAGAACCTCCCGGAAGCCCAATCGGAGGGGTGGAACCAGGGCCTGAAGGCCCTTCAAATAAACCCTGATTGATGCTCTTCTTGAGCCATGACCGGTTCCCCCTCCCGGGCGAGCGCTGTGGCGGACGATGAGCCCGTGAAAGGCAGCCCCCTCGACACAGCACTGTTCGTCTTCAGCGGCCTGACCGCTATCTGGTTGGCTGCGCTCCTGTTTCAGGAGAGCTTCCAGTTGAACCACTGGTGGTTCAGCATCATCTTCTGGGCGGTGCTCGCCTATCTGGTGCTCCCCCGGCTGCACCGGATCCTGAGCCGGATCTACCTGCCCGACTACTTCATCGGCAGGGGACGCACCAGCGATGGACTGCTGGGCGATCCCATCAATGTGACCCTGCTCGGTTCCGATGCCGCCGTGCACACCGCAATGCTCAGAGCCGGTTGGACCCGCGCCGATGAGATCGACGCCACCAGCACCCGGCGCATCATCGTTTCCACAGTCACCCGCCGGAGCTACGACGAAGCGCCGGTCAGCCCCC
The DNA here is from genome assembly GCF_015752345.1 of Arthrobacter sp. CAN_A212. NCBI lineage: Bacteria > Bacillati > Actinomycetota > Actinomycetes > Micrococcales > Micrococcaceae > Arthrobacter > Arthrobacter sp. CAN_A212. The sequence continues at coordinate 40,332 of NZ_JADOUT010000019.1, read as the reverse complement.
TGTTCGTCTTTGGGCGGCAGCAGGATTTCACCTACCAGCAGGAGGTGAATGGCAGCCCTGGGAAACGGCACCACATCCGGTTCTGGCGCTGCCCTCCTGAGTGGGTCCTCCCGGGCGGCACCGACGTGGACTGGCTGGCGGCCGGCACCTACGACAAATCGGTGGGGTTCTCCCTCTTCACCCTCCAAATCACGCACAAGATCGAAACCGACATCGATGAGGAACGCGATTACGTCATCGACTCCCTCACCTCCTCCGAGCCGGGCGCGACGGTGCGGATCCTGCGGAACTTTTCCACGGGATACCACTCCCGCAACGGGGGCGGTGACAACATCCAGACCGATGGACACTTGCCGGTCATCGACCTGCGTCCCGTCGACGTGGGCTCCCCACCCGCGGCCCTGGCCCCCGCCGACAGTCGGGACCGTCGCCCTGCGCCCACCACCTTCGGCGCCTCCCTGGTGTTTCTGCGTGGACTGACGGCACTCATGCTTGCGGTCTCGCTTTGGACCGGAGACCTGACAGTCGTGGCGGGGCAGGAGGTCGACGAATACGTTTCGGTGGTCGCCGGCGTCGTCGGTGCCTTCGCGCTGGTTGAGGTTCTTCTGGCGTGGCTGTTGCTGCGCGGAAGCAACCGGGTGCGGATCGCGGCCATGCTGCTGAGCGTGGCAGCAATCATCGCTGCGGCGGCCGACGTCGTCAACGGCGGACCGGGGATCACCCTCAGCACCAACCTGATCGGGTTGGGCCTGGACATTCTCCTGATCATTGCCCTGACCAGCCAGCGTTCCCGTACCTTTGCGCATCGGCGCAGCAGGAGCCGTCGCAGGAATCGGCGCCTCCGGACTACGACCGAGGGAATACCTCAGTCCACTGATCACTTGCACGAAGTATGACAACTATTGCAATTATCGGAGCAGGAGCAGGTCTCGGAGCCGCCGTCGCGCGCAAGTTTGGCGCTGAAGGCTACTCGGTGGGCCTCATCTCACGGAACCAGGGTCGCCTCGACGCCCTGGCTGACGATCTCGCCAAGGACGGGGTGCACGCGAAGGGATTCGTCGCCGACGTGCGTGATCCGGACTCTATTGCCAAGGCGCTTGAGCAGGTGACCGAAACCCTCGGCCCCATCGAGGTCCTCCAGTACAGCCCGCTGCCGCAGAAGGACTTCATGCGCCCGGTGTTGGAGACCACTCCGGCAGACCTGGTGGGACCTATCGAGTTCTCCATCTATGGCCCGGTTGCCGCCGTCCACCAGGTGGTGCCCGGCATGCGCTTCCTCGGCGAGAACCGGGGCACCATTCTCTTCGTCAACGGCGGTTCGGCGGTCAAACCGGGCCGCGGGGTCACCGGAACCTCGGTCGCCTTCGCCGGCCAGGCAGCCTACGCCCAGCTCCTCAATGAGGTACTCGGCGAGGAGGGCATCCAGGTGTCGCAGCTGATCATCGGCGGGCGCATCGAAGCCGGCGACCCGGAGAAGGATCCCGCCGTCCTCGCGGACATCCTGTGGGACCTGCACACCAAGCGTGACCGCTTCCGTCACCAGGTCAGCGAAGACTAGGCACCTTCCGCTTCGGCGGACGAGATCAAGTCCATGCGCACTGCCACCGCCGCACGAGGCCGCGGCGTCGCCTCACTTCTGCTCACCCACCTTGTCGACGCCGCCCGCCAGGCCCGGCTCGATGGAATCTATCTGGAGACCGGAACCCAGGAGTATTTCGCTCCTGCCCGCCGGCTGTATCAGCGCCACGGCTTCACCGAATGCCCACCGTATGCGGACTACCGACCGGACCCGAACAGCATTTTCATGCACCTCGCCCTGCCTGCCCTCCCCTAGGGTCCGCCGACGAAGCATGCTAGCCTGACTGCGTTGCAGGAAGCCTGCCCGCGAGTAACCGTTTCCCCATTGACTGGGATTGATCAGCGGCGAAGATTGCAGAGCATCACCTGCCCCCGTACGGGTGGAAAACACCCAACAGATCGGTAGGCCGCGCGCCGCCGAGGGACCGAGCTATGCGCTCTGTTTGATTGCCTCAGGTAATTGTCTACGGGATTGACGCGTTTGCGCCCGAATCTGGGCTCGGTCTCCGCGCCTGAAAACGCTTGCGGAGGGGACGGCCCACAGGAGGCCAGCGTGATGACGGTGTCGAGTTTCAAGCGTTACTCGTCGTGACGAAGGGATGACAGTGCCTAACGATGCTGATTTGTATCAACTGAGTGGCTGGATAGTGATTCTGCTCGTGGTCCTGGTTTATGGTGGCACCCTGCTGGTGTCCGCCTACATCGGAAAGAAGAAGGAGAACGCCGACGGCTACATGACGGCCGGCAACAAGGTGGGCTTCGGAATCTCTGCGGCAAGCATGACCGCCACCTGGATTTGGGCGTCGTCCATGTACGCGTCCGCCACCGCCGGGTACACCTACGGCATCTCGGGCCCCATCCACTACGGCCTCTGGGGTGCCCTGATGATTCTCTTCATCTACCCCTTCGGCAAGCGCATCCGCGCGGTTGCACCGAAAGCCCACACCCTGGCCGAGGTGATGCACGCCCGCCACGGCCGGTCCAGTCAGTTGATGCTCGCCGGGTCCAACATCGTCGGAAGCGTCATCAGCCTGACCTCCAACTTCATCGCCGGTGGCGCCCTGGTGGCGCTGCTCTCCCCGTTCAGTTTCGGGCAGGGAGTCCTCGCCGTCGCCGTCGGCGTCCTGATGTACACCCTGTGGTCGGGTTTCAGGGCCTCCGTCCTGACCGACTTCGCCCAGGTGGTCGCCATGCTCGGCGCCGTCTCCGTCATCATTCCGGTGGTGTTCTTTGCCGCCGGGGGTCCGGCCATGTTTGATCAGGGCGCAAGCAACCTGACCCCGCAACAGTCCAACTTCTTCTCCAGCGATGCCTTCCTGAACCAGGGCGCACCCTACATCGCCGCCGTGCTGGCGTACGCCATCGGCAACCAGACCATCGCGCAGCGGCTGTTCGCCGTCCGTGAGGACCTGATCAAGAAGACTTTCGTCACCGCGACGGTCGGCTACGGCGCCACCGTGATCGGTATTGGCATGGTCGGCGTCATGGCCCTGTACCTGGGCGTCAGCCCGGTTGCCGGCGACGTCAACAACTTGATCCCGCAGATGGCCTCGACCTACCTCGGTCCCGTCCTGCTGTGCCTGTTCTTCGTCATGATCCTCGGCGCGCTCTCGTCCACCGCCGATTCGGACCTGTCGGCGCTGTCCTCCATCATGATGGCCGACGTCTACGGGAAGAACATCGCCAAGAAGGCCAACCCCAAGACCATGCTGCTGGTCGGACGGATCACCATGATCGTCGCCACCGCTGCGGCACTGGTCTTCGCCAGCCAACAGATGGACATCCTGGATCTGCTGGTCTTCGTGGGTGCACTGTGGGGTGCCCTGGTCTTCCCGGTCATTGCCAGCTTCTACTGGGACAAGGTGACCAATAGGGCGTTTACGACGTCGGTGATCGTCGCGCTCGCCGTTTTCATCCCGGTCCGCTTCTCCTGGTTCTCGATGGACGGGGTCACTGGCATCTTCTTCGACATTCTCTCGGCCGCCGGGATCGGCATTGTGCTCGGCCTGATGGTGTTCGGTTTCTTCGGGCTGAAACCGGCGAAGATTGTCGGCGCCCTCGCGGCGGTCGCCTCGGCCCCGTTCGTCATCGGCTTCCTGCACGACTACACGGTCCTCACCGGGTCCCTGGTGGCCTACGCGGTGAGCACCATCGTCTGCTACCTGATGTCCGTCAGGAGCAAGCAGAACTTCGACTTCGCGCTGATCAAACAGCGCATTGGCGACTACGACCCCGTGGCCGACGACGCCACCGCCCACCCGGACGACGACCTGGACGGCGTCACGCTGTCCGCCCGACAGTAGGAGATCACCATGGAAACCATCCTTCTCACCGTCTATGTGCTCATCTGGCCGATCATCGTCGCGGGGGTCCTCTGGACCGTGTGCCGCGGCTTCCTGAAGGACTGGGCCGAGTCCCGGAAGGCCGGGCGCAGCATCATCTAGTGGCGTAACCGGGTCCGCCGTCGCTCCACCATGGACAGTGCGACGGCGGACTCTGTCCCGAAGATGAAAGGATGGTGCTGATCCCCCTCAAGGAAGGACCCTCCTCAATGGACGAGATCGTCGCCCAGGATGCGCGGCAGCATGTGCTCGCGGCACTTGCCGCCCAGCCAACGCGGATGGCGGACGACGACGGCGCCACGTTCCTGCGCCGGTTCGACGAACACTTCCCCGAGCTGTGCCGGTTGTTCCAATCGCTCTACGGATGGCAGAACGACTGGCTGGACCAGCTCACCCAGCTGGTCCTCGAAGGCGCTGATTCGTGGCGGGAGCGTCCCACGGATCTGAAAGCTATCGACGCTGCCAAGGAAACGAACCCCGGATGGTTCCTTTCCAACTCGATGCTCGGCGGTGTCTGCTACGTCGACCGGTACGCGGAGAACCTCGACGGCGTCCGCGCGAAAATCCCCTACTTCAAGGAGCTGGGGCTCACCTACCTGCACCTGATGCCGCTGTTCCTCGCACCGGAGCCGCACTCCGACGGCGGGTACGCCGTCTCCAGCTACCGCGAGGTGAACCCGGCGCTCGGCTCGATGGAACAGCTCCGCGTACTCGCCGCTGAACTGCGCGCGAACGGCATCTCCCTGGTAGTGGACTTCATCTTCAACCACACGTCCAACGAGCACGAGTGGGCGCGCAAGGCGGCCGCCGGGGACCCCGAGTACAGCGACTACTACTGGATCTTCCCGGACCGCACCATGCCGGATGCCTTCGAGCAGCATGTCCGGGAAATCTTCCCGGACGACCATCCCGGATCCTTCGTCCCCACTCCCGACGGCCGGTGGGTGTGGGCGACGTTCCACAGCTTCCAGTGGGACCTGAACTACTCCAACCCGGCGGTCTTCAGGGCAATGGCCCGGGAGATGCTGTTCCTCGCCAACCAGGGCATCGACATCCTGCGGATGGACGCCGTTGCCTTCATCTGGAAGCAACTGGGCACCACCAGCGAGAACCTCCCGGAAGCGCACACGCTCCTGCGGGCCTTCAACGCCCTCTGCCGGCTGGCCGCGCCGTCGCTGCTGTTCAAGTCCGAGGCCATCGTGCACCCGGACGAAGTGGCACGCTACATCGACCCCGCGGAATGCCAGCTCTCCTACAATCCGCTGCAGATGGCGCTGATCTGGGAGGCCCTCGCCACCCGCGACGCGTCACTTCTCAGTCAGGCGCTGGAACGGCGGCATGCCATCCCGGAGAACACCGCCTGGGTGAACTACGTGCGCAGCCATGACGACATCGGCTGGACCTTCGCCGACGAGGACGCCGCTGAGCTGGGCATCAACGGTTTCGATCACCGCAAGTTCCTGAACTCCTTCTACGTCAACCGGTTCCCCGGCAGCTTCGCCCGTGGGGTGCCGTTTCAGGACAACCCCCGCACCGGGGACTGCAGGATATCCGGGACGACGGCGTCGCTGTGCGGGGTGGACCACGACGAGGCGGCCGCCGTCGAGCGCATCCTGCTGGCCCACTCGATTGTCTTCAGCACCGGGGGCATTCCCCTGCTGTACCTCGGTGATGAGGTGGCCCAGGTCAACGACGACGAGTACATGTTCGAGGACGGCCACGCCGCCGACAGCCGCTGGGTGCACCGCCCCCGCTTCCCGGAAGACCGCTACGCCCGCCGTCACGACTCCAGTACCGGCGAGGGCGCGGTGTTCGCCGGTTTGCGCCGCATGATCGAGGTCCGTGCTGCCACCGCTGAGTTCGCCGGCACCCGGTTGGTCGACTTCGCCACTGGCAACCGCAGCGTGCTGGGCTACCAGCGGCCCGGCGCGGACTCATCGATCCTGGTGCTGGCGAACTTCAGCGACCAGCCACAAACGGTGGGCGCGCTGACGCTGAGCGGATTCGCGCCCGACGTCGTCAATCTGCTGACCAGGGGGACGCTGCGGATGGACGGTGGGATCACGCTCGAACCCCGCAACTACCTGTGGCTCCGGGTGCAGCCCCGCTAGGGAATGCCGCCCCGCCCGCAATGGTTTGCACCGGGTATGAAGCGAATCGGTTTTCTGTCCTTTGGTAACTGGTCCTCGGTGGAGGGATTCCGGACCCGTACCGGCGGCGAGGCGCTGCTCCAGGCGATCGAGTTGGCCGTTGCAGCTGAGGAGATCGGAATCGACGGTGCGTCCTTCCGGGTCCACCATTTCGCCCGCCAGCACGCCTCGCCCTTCCCGCTTCTCGCCGCCGTCGCTGCCCGCACCAGCCGAATCGAGATCGGCACCGGCGTCATCGACATGCGATATGAGAACCCGCTTTACATGGCCGAGGAAGCTGCGGCTGCGGACCTGATCAGCCGCGGCAGGTTGCAACTGGGCATCAGCCGGGGATCACCCGAGCCGGCGCTCAATGGAGCCGCGACTTTCGGCTACGTACCGGCCAACGGCGAGGAGTACGCCGACCTGGCCCGCCGCCACACCGAGGTGTTCAGGTATGGGATCAGCGGCGCAGGTATCGCCGAGGCCAACCCCCGGATGGGGGCGGGGCTACTGCCGATCCAGCCGCAGTCCCCCGGGCTGAGCGAGCGGATCTGGTGGGGTGCCGGAACCCGGAAGACAGCTGTCTGGGCAGCCGAGCAGGGCATGAACCTGATGAGCTCCACCCTGCTGACCGAGGACACCGGAGTCCCCTTCGACGAGTTGCAGACCGAGCAAATCCAGATGTTCCGTGACACCTGGGCCGGGCAGGGGCATGGCTTCGAGCCACGGGTGTCGGTCAGCCGGAGCGTCATCCCCCTCGTCAGCGACGAGGACCGCCAGTACTTCGCACTGAGCGCGCTACGGGAAACCCGTGACCAGGTCGGAGTGCTCGACGGCGCCCTGTCCCGCTTCGGGAAAAGCTACATCGGTGAGCCGGACGTCATCGCCGAGCAACTAGCCAACGACGCCGCCGTTCAGTCGGCGGACACCCTGATGCTCACCGTCCCCAACCAGCTGGGCGTCGACTACAACGCCCGGCTGCTGGAGAACGTTGCCGCTCACGTTGCCCCAGCCATCGGGTGGCGGCGCTCCCCACACCTCGAGGACGCCGCCAGCCGGTAACTCTAGGGAATGAGCTTCTCGGCGCGGTAGCGCTCGAAGAGGTCGGTGAACGCATCGAGCGTCCGGCGGTAGCCGGTGAATCCGGCGACCCGGCTCTTACTCATGTCCGCGACGACCTCAAGGTTGCGACCCAGATCGCCGTCGGTGTGCCACCAGGACGCCACCCGGTCCAGGCGGGGTTCGGCGAGGCCATGCGCTGCAACAAGCTGCTCCCACTGTGGCTCCGCTCCGGCCATCTGGACTTCCAGCGTGCGCGGCCCGTCCTTGAATCCTTCGGCTTCCACCCCGAAGTACGCGGCCAGCTGCTGCCACATCCAGCGCCACCTGAACACGTCGCCGTTGACCACGTTGAACGCTTCATTGGCACCGGTGGGGGTGGTTGCGGCCCAGACCATGTGGTCGGCGAGGAGCCCGGCGTCGGTCATGTCGGTCAGGGAGTTCCACTGGGTAGCGGATCCGGGGAAGATGAACGGCCGGCCGGCCTCCTTGCAGAGGGCCGCGTAGGCGGCGAGGGTCAGGCCCATGTTCATCGCATTGCCGACAGCGTGGCCGATCACGGTGTGCGCCCGGTGCACCGACCAGGTGAAGCCCTGATGTGCCGCAGCGGCCCACAGTTCATCTTCCTGGGCGTAGTAGAAGTTGTTGACCGGCAGGCGGGGCTCCTCCTCGTGGAAGGGTGTGTCCGGCATCTCCCCTTCTCCGTAGGCTTCGAACGGGCCGAGGTAGTGCTTCAGCCCGGTCATGAGGGCGACGTGGGCCACCGGCTTGTCGGCGAGCGCCTCCAGCAGGTTCCGCAGCATCGCGGCGTTCACCCGGATGTTCGCCTCCTCGGTGTCCTGGCGCGCCCACGCGGTAAAGAACACGTGGGTGGGTGCAACCTCCGCCAGCGCGTCGCTGAGCGACTGGGGTGAGGAGAGGTCAGCAGGGACGTATTGCACGTTGGCCCTGGGCGAGCCAGCACTGCGGGACATGGCGAGTACCTGCCATCCCTCCCCGGTGAGCTTCTCTACCAGGGCGGACCCTGCAATGCCTGAGGAGCCGACGACCAGTGCGGTGCCGTTTGCTGGCCCGGCGGATGGGGATGATTGTTCACTATTGCTCATGGGTAGTCTCCTTGCGTTGAACCTGGGGTGACACTGGCATCCTGGCGGAATGCCGGTGTCCTACCTACGCCAAGCCGGTTCCACGCCGAATAATTCCGCTCCCGAAACCCATGACCGGGTCTTATGGCACTGCCACTAGGGAGTGTCGCCGTCGATGATTGAACAACTGAAGGATGATGAAAGACGATGATGACACACGACGCGCCCAGTTCAACCAGCCCGGTGACAGTCTTCCTGCTGGATGACCACGAGCTGGTCCGCCGCGGGCTGCGGGACCTGCTGGAAAGCGAGGGGTTCTCGGTCATCGGGGAGACTGATTCAGCGGTGGAAGCCGTCCGCCGCATTCCGGCGCTGGCACCCGATGTGACCATCCTTGATGCACGTCTGACCGACGGGAACGGCATCGAGGTGTGCCGGGATGTCCGCTCCGTGGACCCGACGCTGCAGTGCGTCATTCTGACCAGTTACGACGACGACGACGCCGTCCGCGGCGCGATCCTCGCTGGTGCTGCCGGGTACATCCTCAAGGAGATCCTTGGCTCGGACCTGCTCGACAAGGTGCGCCGCGCTTCACGGGGGGAAATGCTCTTCGACGAGGAGGTCAAGGCCCGGGTGATCGCCGGTTTCTCGGCGGTGCAGCCAGAGGATCCGCGCCTCGCCGGGCTCACCGTCCAGGAGAAGAAGGTGCTGGCGCTGATCGGCGCTGGCATGACCAACCGGGAAATCGGCGCCGAACTGTTCCTCGCCGAGAAGACCATCAAGAACTACGTCTCGTCCGTTTTGGCGAAGCTGGGGTTCCTGCGCCGCACCCAGGCGGCCGTCTACATTTCCCGTCCACAGACCTCGGCTCCACACCCTTAACGCTGGTTCGGTGAGCAACCTGGACCACGGTGGCCAACATGTCCGACCCGAAAGTCCAGGTTGACCCCGGTGGTCCGGGTTGCTCACCGGATTCTCAGCCCAACGGGTCGTCGGCACCAGGATTCTCAGCCCAGGGGGAGTGTCACGTCAATGGTGGTGCCGTGACCCAGCGAGGATTCGATGGTTACCGCTCCGCCCAGTGCCTCAGCCCGGTGCTGCATGTTTCTCAGGCCACTGCGCCTCCCGTTCTGCTCAAAACCTTGCCCGTTGTCGGAGATCCGTAGGTTGACTGACTGCTCGCCCGCGGTCAGTTCGACCGTGATCGTGGTCGCCTGGGAGTGCTGCAGGGCGTTGGAGAGGGATTCACGGAGGATCGCCTCCACCTGCGTGGCTGTCGCCTCCCGAACGGCCGTATCCAGGGGTCCTGAAAAGTGGATGACCGGTTCAACCTCGGACCCATCGAGCACCCGGCGGACCAGTGCGAGGATCCGCGAGCTCAGCGCATCCGAGCTGTGGGTGACGGATTGCAGGGAGTAGATGGTGTCCCGCAGTTCGCCAATGGTGGCGTCGAGCTCAGTGGTGACTGAGGCGATCCGGGCGAGAGGTTCCTCCCCCACCACATGCTTTCGGAGACTCTGGATGCTCAGGCCAGCGGCAAACATCCGCTGGATGACCAGGTCATGCAGGTCCCTGGCGATCCGGTCGCGGTCCCCGAAGACCGCGTCCTGTTCCCGCTGGATCTGCATCTGGGTCAGTTCAAGGGCAGTTGAGATCTGGGACGCGAAGGCCGCGACCATCCGCTGGTCCACCGGTGAAAAGGGTGGATCTTCCCGGGTTCGAACAATCACCAGGAAACGGGCGTGGGTTCCCCGGTCGCTGATTCTGGTGGACATCGCGGCATCGAATGCGGTGGCTTCGGTGGCGGGCAGCACATTGTGGAGTAGCTCTCCGTTCAGCACCGCAGTGTCCCCGAAGGGAGGCATCACCTTGCACAGGGCCGAGCCGTCACCGAGCAGCCTCCCGCGGAGACTGTCGCTGTGCAGTCCGAGCGCAACCTCGCAATAAAGGGATTCGTTGGGCTCCATCCGGGTGAGGATCAGCACCAGTGAGGACCCCGAGGCCGCCTTCGCGTGCTCGGCGACGAGTTCCACATCGCTCAGGCTCCGCTCCGGGGACGTGTTCAGGACCGTCCGCACGGCATCCTGCCCACTTTCGAGCCAGCTGGACCGCCGGGTTTCCGCTTCGAACAGGCGCATATTCTCGATGGCGACACCCGCGGCAGCTGCGAGCGCCACCGAGAGATCCTCATCGGATTGGCTGAAGTCCCCGCCGCCGTTCTTCTCCGTCAGATACAGGTTGCCGAAGACAGTGTCGCGGACCCTGATCGGCACGCCGAGGAAAGATGTCATCTGAGGGTGGCCCGGCGGGAAACCGAATGCTGCTGGATGTTGGCGGAGGTCTTCGAGCCGCAGGGGCTTCGGCTCGGTAATCAGGAGACCGAGTACCCCGTGTCCTACCGGCAGGGGACCGATCCTGCTGATCTGGCCCTCATCCAGGCCCACGGTAATGAAATGACTCAGCGCACCGTCGGGGCCGATCACGCCCAACGCCGCAAACTTTGCATCCACCAGCCGGCACGCGGCGGCTACCACCCGCTCCAGGACGGTCTGCAACCCTTGGTTCTCGGCGATTGCAGCGAATCCGGCAAGCAGGTGGTCGATACCACCGGCGGGGGGACCGGTGGGGGGAAGCGAATCATCGGGATCGGCGACCTGAGCGTTTCGTGCGGGACTCATTTGCGGCTCCACTGGTTAAACCCTGAACCTTCAATCCGTCAGCATGCTGGATGTGAAGGCGCCTGCCTAAGCTGACCCAGCGGATAAGGTCTTCCGGCCCTAGCGGAACGGGCCGAAGAATCATACCGTCGGGCTATGGACTCCGAGGATACACCCACCACCGTTTTGCCCGCCCACAGCTGCTGGGAGTTACTCAGGGGTTCCCCCTATGGCCGGCTCGCGCTGTGCGTTGACGGTCAGCCGGAGATCTTCCCGATCAACACCCAGGTGGACCACGGCACTCTGGTTTTCCGAACAGCCGAGGGAGCTAAGCAGCGCGCGGCCGAGGGTGCGCCCATTGCGTTCGAAGCTGACGGCTTGATGGCGGACGGGGCCCGGGCGTGGAGCGTAGTGATCAAGGGACATGCGTCAACGATCCAGCTGACCGCCGAACTGATCGCGACCATCCACCTCCCCCTGCACGCGTGGGAACCCGGGCGCAAAGACCGTTTCATGCGGATCGTTCCGGCTTCCATCACCGGGCGGAGCTTCACCGTTACCCCCGCTCCACTCCAGCACGGGGAACCGGTAGCCAGCGACGAGTGACTACCGGCGGGTGACCACCAGGGTGGGGCACTGCGGAGTCAACAGGAGCGTATGCGTCACCGAGCCCAGAAGAATGCCGGGCCGTGCCCCACGTCCGTGCCTGCCGATTACCAGCAGGTACGCACCGGCCGCGTGAAACGATAGCGCTTCTGTCGGCGCCCGCTCACGGTCAACCACCTGCGACAGCACCAGGCCCGGGTGGGCAGCCTGCACCCCAGCGAACACCTCCTGGGTTTTACCATCCTCGAACGGGTCGGGGGCGGAACCTTCGACGGCTGTGACGACCACCAGCCCGCGATCCGCGCTCGATGCTTCGACGGCAGCCGCTCGGAGCGCCGCTAGGGACTCCTCGGAACCGTCCACACCTACCACCACCGCTCCCGCCTCCGGCAGCACGGCCGGACCGTCCCGGGGGATGACAACCACCGGCGCGATGCTTCCGAGCACCACCTGCTGCCCCACTGACCCCAGATACTCGCCGTTCCGTTGATCCATCCGATCGGCCCCCACCACAATGAGGGAGGCGTCAGCGGAGAGACTCACGAGGGCGTCGACAATGTCACCGGAATGCACGTTCGCGGTGACGTGCGCCGCCGGATAGTCGGCGCACACCTTCCTCGACTCCTCATCCAGCGTCTGCCGAGCCGCGGCAATCAGGCTCCCATAGGGGGTCCCGCCAGCCGCCACTGGAGGGATCAGCGATGGATCGGGGATGGCGTGGAGAACCGTCACATGGTGCCCGGTGAGCGTGCCACGCGCCACCGCCCAACGCAGGATCGCCGGACCCGTGGCCTGGTCCCTGAAGGCGACAACGATTGGACGCTCACGGACCGGGGATGAGGGCCGTGAATCGGTCATTCCGTGCTTCCCTCGGGAACGATGACCGCGCGGCCACGCAGGGTTCCGGCCCGGAGGCGTTCATACGCCGAGGGAGCCTCGGAGAGGGGAAACCTTTCAAACTCGACGTGAATCCTGCCCGCGCGCGCCAGCTCCACTACCTCGATCAGTTCGGACCGGGATCCCCAGTAGGGTGCCCGGGCCTCGGCATCCCAGGGGGTCGAGAAGAATCCGACGTCGACCGTCCCGACTCCCACACCCACCACGGCAACGTCCCCGCCCACAGCGACGACCCGGGAGGCGAAACCGGTGGTGACGGGGGCGCCGACGAAGTCGAAGACCACTGTGGCCCCTTTGCCGCCGGTCAGGGCACGGATTTGCGTCTCGGCCTCCTCGCCCGGCAGCAACGCGTGATCAGCGCCGACGTCGAGCGCCAACGCCAGTTTCTGTTCTGCTGTGTCGATGGCGATGATCGTCGTTGAACTGATGGCCCGGAGAATCTGGACCCCCACATGCCCGAGCCCACCCACGCCGATGACGACCGCCGTCGAACCGGGAACCAGTTTCGGCAGGCTCTGTTTGATGGCGTGATACGGCGTCAGGCCAGCATCAGTGAGTGACACACTGGCGACGGGGTCAAGGTCGCCGAGCGGCACCAGGTGGCGGGGATCATCGACGATGAGAAACTCAGCCATTGCTCCCGGCGCGCCGAGTCCCGGGGGCTGGATGCCCCGTGCTGCCGCCACTTCGCAATAGTTTTCCTTCCCCTGGGCGCAGGTATAACAGCGGCCGCAGCCCCACGGACCGTAGACCAGCATTGCGTCCCCGACCTCCAGACCGGTGACGCCCTCGCCCCAGGATTCGACGGTACCGGCACCCTCATGCCCCAGGGTCAGTGGGAGTCCGTAGATGTACTGCTCTTCGGGCAGGTCCATGATGAACTGGTCCGAGTGGCACACCCCGGCCGCCGTGACCCGCAGCAATACCTCTCCTGGACCGGGCACGGGCGTCGCGATCTCCACCAGCTCCGGCGCAGCGCCGACCGTGCGGTACTGCAGAGCCCTCACGCGGCGTCCTCGGGCAGCTCTGCGGTGGATCCTTCCACCACCAGGACCGGGCACTTGGCATGCGCCACGCAGGCGCCGCTGACTGAGCCCATGAGCAATCCCCTGAAGGTACCGTGACCACGGCGACCCAGGACCAGCATCACTGCACCCTCCGCCGCCTTGATCAGCCCTTTGGACGGGTGGGAGAAAATGACATGCTTCTCCAGCCCCTCCGGCGGGTTCTCCCCATACGCGGATTGCACGGCTGAATCGAGATGCTTCCCGGTAATTTCCTCGAAGTTGTCGCTCCCAATGGGGACATAGCCGGCATACTGCGCCGGATATTCCCAGGTGCTGACCGCCTGGATCACGGCCCCGAAGGGTTGCGCGAGCTTCTCCGCGAAGCGCAGCGCGGCGATCGATTGTTCGGAACCGTCAACTCCGACGACGATGCGGGGCGAGGTGGATGCGTCCATGGTGTGCCTCCCGGGTCAGCGCGGCATGGTTGCAGCAGCTCCTCCCAGTGTCACCCGCAGTTCCCCCGGGCGTTAGGGTCTTAGGGCCCTTCCTCAGCATGAGCAGGTGACGCAATGTCCTTCAACGCCCGTACCAGGTTCGATGTTGTTGGCTCATCATGGCTTCGACCCTTCACTGTGCAGCCGCCGGCGGTGGTACCGGAACAGGATTTCGATGGCTGTCACGCCGACGAGGACGACGACGCCGGACGCCCTCAGGTGCGACTGCCCGGGCACCGTGAAGTCGAAGAAGTCACTGAGGAAAGGCACGGTGAGCACACAGCCCAGCGCCGTGTACATCGAGACGATGATCAGCACCCGCCAGCGGTTCAGCGGGCGGGAGAGGACAACCAACACCCACAGCGCAATCAACGCCAGCACCAGAGCCGAGGAGGTCCGCACCTCGGCGGGGGTGCCTGTGCCTGTCACCACCGAATAGGTGGTGATAGCCAGAACCGCAAGCGAAATAATTGCCCCCGCGGGCACGGCGAAAGACAGCGAACGGCGCAGGAACCCGCTGTGGTAGCGCCGGGTGTTCGGCATCAGAGCCAGGAAAAACGCCGGAATACCGATGGTGATGCCGTCCGTTGCCGACAGCTGACGGGGCAGGAAGGGGAAGTCCCACAGCAGCAGGCCAAACGTGATCGAGAGCATCACCGCGTAGGCGGTTTTGGCCAGGAACAACATCGACACCCGCTCAATGTTCGCGATCACACGACGTCCCTCCGCGACCACCCCGGGTAGCCGGTCAAACCGGCCGTCCAGGAGTACGAGCCGCGAGACGGCCTTGGTAGCTGCTGCAGCCGAGTCCATGGCGATGCCGATATCGGCCTCCTTCAGGGCCAGCGCGTCGTTGACCCCGTCACCCGTCATCGCGACCACGTGGCCGCGTCGCTGCAGCGCCCTGACCATTGACCTTTTCTGGACGGGCGTGACCCTGCCGAACACGGTGTGGCGATCCATCACGTCGGCCATCTCCTCGGGATCGTCCGGAAGCTCCCGGGCGTCATAGCCTGCGCCGGTGGCCACCCCAACTTCTCTGGCGACCGCAGCAACCGTGCGGGGGTCATCACCGGAAATGATCCTCAGTGCGACGCCCTCATCTGCGAAGTAGGCGAGGGTCTGCGCGGCGTCCGCCCGGACCTGCTCCCGAAAGGTCAACAGAACCACCGGCACCGGCTCAGGCGGCAGTGCCGCGTCATCATCGCCGTGGACCACCGGCGGGGCCGGTGAGTAGGCCAAAACCAAAGTGCGGAAACCGGCCCCGGCGAGCCCCGCCGCGGCCTGCAACGCAGCCCCCGCACCGGGGGTGTCAGGGTCGAGCACCATCTCCGGCGCTCCCAGGAGCCAGGTCCCCGCCTGGGGTGATCCGCTGGGAAAACTGACCGCACTCCATTTCCGGGCGGAGGAGAACGGGACGACTCCGGTCGGGTGCAGCGCGGCGGCCTCCTCGAAGGCCGACGTCAGACAGCGGGCCGTCGCGTTGGCGTTCGGGTCCGCCCCGAACCAGCCGAGCACCGGCTTCCACCCCTGCTGCGGAAGAGTGCCGGCGTCGTGCACGGCATCGAACACGATGATGCCCTCGGTCAGTGTGCCCGTCTTGTCGAGGCAGAGAACATCCACCCGGGCCAGACCCTCGACCGCTGCCAACTCCTGGATGAGCACCTGCTGGCGGGTCAGGCGCACTGCCCCCACCGCGAACGCGACGCTCGTCATGAGCACCAAACCCAGTGGAATCATCGCGATGACGCTGGCGACGGCGCCCACGGCTCCTGTCCGCCACCCCCCGGTGGTGATCGCCTGCTCCCATCCGCCCTGGCTTTGCATCTGACCGTTGATAACAATGACCATCACGGGCAGCAGCGCCGCGGTGATCCAGCGCAGGACCCGGTTGAGGCCCTGCCGGATCTCCGAGTGGACCAGCGAGAAGCGTTTCGCCTCGGCGGTGAGGCGGCTGGAGAAGGAGTCGGCGCCCACCCGGTTGACCACCGCCCACCCCTGGCCGCTCACCACACTGGAGCCGGACAGCACCTCGTCGTCGATGGACTTGTCGACCGGTTCGGACTCTCCCGTGAGCAACGACTCGTCAATCTCAAGCCCCCTGGTCTCGAGGATCACCGCGTCGGCGGGCACCTGGTCCCCGGCGCGAAGCACCAGAATGTCATCCTTGACGACGTCCGCGACGTCGATTTCCTGCACCAGGCGGTCCCGGAGCACCCGGGCCCGCGGGGCGTTGAGGACGGCCAGGCGATCCAGCGAACGCTTGGCCTTATATTCCTGCACGACGCCGATCAGGGCGTTGCCGACGGCGGCGAATCCGAAGAGCGCGTCCCGCCACTGGCCAAGAAAGAGCAACAGCAGGAAGCTGCCCGCAACAATGGCGTTGAAAAGCGTCAGCACGTTGGCCTGGAAGATGTCCCAGAGACTGCGGCTTGACTGATCGGGCACGTTATTGGTGAGGCCCGCCTCCACCCGGACGGTGACCTCGGCTGAGGAGAGACCCGTACGCGGGGTATCTTCTGTGTGATTGCTGGCCATCGCAGCGCCCCCGGAGCGTAGACCTGTCATCTCCCCTGCTTCCATGATGTGCACCTCTCGTCAGCACGGCAGGATCGCAGCAGCTTCATCCAGTGTGGTACCCGCAGCTTCCGCAGAAAAGAGTCCTTCGACCCCTCTTGAATGATAGAATGATCAAACAGTCAATTAGATGGAGCAGTGTGTCGATGGATCAGAAACGCCAGCCGTCCGGATTCGGTGACTTCCGCGCCCCCCTCTACGAGGTGAAGGCGAACCTCTTCAAAGGGCTCGCTCATCCGGTGCGCATCCGTGTCCTTGAGCTCCTCTCCGCCTCACCCGAGGTGTCAGTGTCCGATCTTCTCTCGGCAACGGGGCTGGAGGCCTCCCACCTGTCCCAGCACCTGTCAGTCCTGCGGCGCTATCGACTTGTGACGTCAGACCGCCGGGGACTCCAGCAGTTCTACACCCTTGCCGATCCCCTCGTGGCGGAGTTGCTGGCGGTGGCCCGCGGGCTCCTTGAGAACATGCTCCAGGTGACCAAGGTGAACCTTGAATCAGCGGTTCCCCCCGGCCCTTCACCCGCTGCCCGAGACACCCAGTGAGGGTCCTCCCGGCACTCCACGCCCTGCTTCCCTCAATGAAGGACTATGCCCAGCTGCCCCGCACCTGGAAGGGGGACCTCATTGCCGGCCTCACAGTCGGGATTGTCGCGTTGCCCCTGGCACTGGCGTTCGGCGTCAGCTCGGGCGCCGGGGCGGCCAGCGGCCTCATCACCGCCGTCGTTGCGGGCCTGGTCGCGGCAATCTTTGGCGGTTCGCATGTCCAGGTTTCCGGTCCGACCGGGGCGATGGTCGTGGTGCTGGGGCCCGTCATCACGACCCACGGAATCCAGGCCCTGGCGCTGGTGAGCGTCCTGGCCGGGCTGATGGTGGTCGCCGCCGGGGTAGTGAAACTGGGGCGCGTGGTGTCCTTCCTGCCCTGGCCCGTCATCGAGGGTTTCACCCTGGGGATCGCCATCATCATCTTCCTGCAGCAGGTACCCGCCGCCATGGGCGCCGACGCCGGCCCCAGCAGCAATGCGGCCATCTCCGCGCTGCAGGCGGTCGGCGGCTCGTCGACGGCCGAGTTCCTGGCGGCTGCGGCACTCGTCGCGCTCGTCGCGCTCGTCATGGTGGTGGCACCGCGGATCCACCACCGCATCCCCGGCTCCATCATCGCAATCATCGCGGCCAGCCTCCTGGCGGAACTGCTCGCCCTGCCGGTGGCGCGCATCGGCGCGCTTCCGGATTCCCTCCCCGCCCCCACCGTGCCCGGCTGGGACTGGGAACTCATCGTCATGCTGGCGGGACCGGCCGCCACCATCGCGATCCTCGCCGCGATCGAGTCGCTGCTGTCCGCGCGAGTGGCCACCTCCATCTCCGACACCGGCCCCTATGACGCGGACCGCGAGCTCTTCGGGCAGGGCTTGGCATCGGTAGCGTCCGGATTCTTCGGCGGCATGCCTGCAACGGGTGCGATCGCCCGGACCGCCGTAAATATCCGCTCGGGTGGCCGTACCCGGCTCGCCGCCATCACCCATGCCCTCATCCTCCTGTTCGTGGTCTACCTCGCAACGGGGCCAGTGTCCCGGATACCGTTGGCCGCCCTCGCTGGCGTCCTGATGGTGACGGCAGTCCGGATGGTCTCGTTCTCCACCCTGCGCAGCGTCGTCGGGTCGACCCGCGGGGACACCGTGGTCCTCCTCGTCACAGCGGTCGTCACCGTCTCCTTCGACCTGATCCAGGCAGTGGGCATCGGAGTGCTGGCAGCAGCGTTCTTCGCCCTACGGGCGCTGGTGAAATCCGGCGGGGTGCACCGCGAGGAGATCACCGGCCCTGCCCAGGACGGTGACGCGCGGATTGCCGTCTACCGCATCGAGGGTGCACTCTTCTTCGCCGCCGCCGAGCGGGTCCTGGAACGGGTTAGCGACATCGACAATGTCGAGGTGGTCATCATCCGGATGTCCCAGCTGCAGTCCCTTGACGCGACCGGGGCGAAAGTCATTTCGGAGCTGATCACTACACTTGAACGGCGCGGCATCACCGTGCTCGTGAAGGGGGTCCAGGAGCACCACCTGCGCCTGATCACCAAGGTGGGGGTGCTTGAGTCCCTCCGACATCGCAACCATCTCTTCACCTCCCTGGAACCCGCCATCGAGCACGCCCGCAGCCACGTCTCCCGTAACCGGGAAACACCCGCCGCTGTCCCACCTCCCGCCTAGATTCCCCGACAGTTGCAGGACCAAAGCCTCTGGACTGGCCCACCCGGACGCACGACGCTGGGAAAACAGTTGACATCGGCCGGGAAGGGCAGTCATGGAGCACCACATCGTCGTCGGCGTCGACGGGTCGCCGTCGTCCGTTCTCGCGCTGCAATGGGCGGCCCGGCTGGTTCCCACCGTCGCCGGCTCCATCACTGCAGTGGCCGCCTGGCAGGTACCATTCACCTATTACGAGTTCCCCATCACGGGGTGGGACCCACAAAGCGTCGCCCGGACCATCCTGTCCACCGCGTTGGACAAGGCGTTCGACGGCGAACCGCCACCGTTTATCGCCTCCGAAACCCGCCAGGGACCGGCGGCCGGTGTCCTTCTTGACGAAAGCCGGAACGCCGAGATGCTCATCGTGGGCAGCAGGGGGCACGGCGGGTTCGTCGGACTTTTACTGGGGTCGGTGAGCTCGGCGGTCGCCGAGCACGCCACCTGCCCCGTATTGATCGCCCATGGACCAGAAAAGCACTCTCCCCCTAGCGGAAGCAGCACCGAATGAAGCACAGCATCGTCGTTGGCTACGACGGTTCAGATCAGGCACGCCTGGCACTCGAGTGGGCCGTCCGGCAGGCGGTGCTGGAGGAGCGGAGCCTGCATCTGGTGCACTGCTGGATCTGGCCGCTGTTCACCGATGACCTGGGGCCGGTGGAAGGCGTGGCTGACAGCGGGTTGAGGCACGCGGCCGAGGCGATTGTGGCCGAAGCCCTCGCGGAGGCGAAAAAGCTCGCCCCCGACCTTGAGGTGAAAACGAGCCTTGTCTCAGGGGTCTCCTCGGCGATCCTGGACCGGATGTCGCGCACCGCCCACCTGGTGGTGGTGGGCAGCCGCGGGCTGGGCGGATTCATGGGTCTGCTGGTCGGATCGGTCAGTCTCAAGCTGGCAGGAACCGCTCATTGTCCCGTTGTGGTGGTGCGCTCACAGGCGAACCCCGCCGGACCTGTGCTGATCGGCCTCGACGGTTCGCCGAAGAGTGACACCGCGCTGGACGACGCCATCGCGCTGGCCACCGTATGGAAGGCGCCCCTGAAGCTCCTGCACGTTCGCGACGACGTCCGCCTTTTTGGGCGTAACAACTCCTACCCGGGGTCTGACGTGCAGGCCATGCAGATCCTCGCGAACGCGGCGATCCGCGCCCGGGCGACCGCGCCCGGCATCGAGCTCGAGTCGGTGCTGGTCACCGGGCATTCAGTCTCCGGCACCCTCCTTGAGGCTGCAACAACCGCCAGGATAATGGTGGTGGGCGAGACGGGTCAGGGGAACTTCCTGGGCGCGGTTGGCTCGACCGCGCAAACCATCCTGCACCACGCACCCGGAAATATCATGATCTCCCGGAGACCCCGGGGCTAAGGATCTGCTTTCGCCACCATCCCGGCGGCCGCTGACCACATCTGGGTGAAAGCGGCCGGGGTCAGGGTGAACTCCGCAGGCTTAGGTCCTAGCGGACCACTGCCAGTTCCTTACCTCGGGGAGGTCCTCGCCGGCGGTGCGGATGTAGTGGTGATGGCTGATCAGCTTGTCCTTCAGTTCCTCGCGCGCATGGGAAGAGACGTCCCGGAGGCGGGGCACCCGGTCGATGACGTCAATGGCCAGGTTGAACCGGTCGATCTGGTTCATCACGCACATGTCGAACGGTGTGGTGGTGGTGCCCTCCTCCTTGTACCCGCGCACATGGAAGTTGTCATGGTTGGTGTGGCGGTAGGTCAGGCGGTGGATCAGCCACGGGTAGCCGTGATACGCGAAGATCACCGGTTTGTCCTGGGTGAACACCGCATCGAATTCAGGTCCGGACAGGCCGTGCGGATGGCTGCTTTGGTCCTGCAGCCTCATCAGATCCACCACGTTGACCACCCGGATCCGGAGGTCCGGGAAATAGTTCTGGAGCATCTCGACGGCGGCGATGGTTTCCATTGTTGGGACATCACCGGCACAGCCCATGACGACGTCGGGTTCCAGTCCAGCGTCGGAGCTTGCCCACTCCCAGATACCGACGCCCTTGATGCAGTGCTGGATTGCTGCCTCCATGTCCAGGTACTGCAACTGGGGCTGCTTGCCGGCAACGATGATGTTCACGTACTGACGGCTGCGCAGGCAGTGGTCGGCCACCGACAGCAGGGTGTTTGCATCCGGCGGCAGGTACACCCGGATCACGTCCGCCTTCTTGTTGACCGCATGGTCAATGAAGCCCGGATCCTGGTGGGAGAACCCGTTGTGGTCCTGCCGCCAGACATGCGAGGTCAGCAGGTAGTTCAGCGAGGCGACCGGGCGCCGCCACGGGATGCTGTTGGTGGTGCTCAGCCACTTGGCGTGCTGATTGAACATCGAATCGATCACGTGGATGAACGCCTCGTAACAGGAGAAAAACCCGTGGCGGCCGGAGAGGAGATAGCCTTCCAGCCACCCCTGGCACGTGTGCTCGGACAGGATTTCCATGACTCTGCCGTCACGCGCCAGATGATCGTCGCCGGGAACCACCTCGGCATTCCACGTCCGGTCTGTGGTCTCCAGCACTGCATCCAAGCGGTTGGAGTTGTTCTCATCGGGGGCGAACACCCGGAAGGAGTCCATGTTCGACGACATGATGTCCCGGAGAAATGTGCCCAGCACCCGGGTGGACTCCACAGCGCCGGTTCCGGGAGCACTAAGAGGCACGGCGTAGTCCCGGAAGTTGGGCATCGTGAGGTCCCGGAGCAGCATCCCGCCGTTGGCATGGGGGTTGGCGCTCATCCGGCGTGGGCCAACCGGGTGAAGCTGGCGAATGGCGGGGACGGGGGCGCCGGCGTCGTCGAACAGCTCCTCCGGACGGTAGCTCCGCAACCACTCTTCAAGAATCTTCCGGTGCCCCGGGTTCTCGCGCGCCTTACTGAAGGGCACCTGGTGCGCGCGCCACGTGCCTTCCACCTTCACGCCGTCGACCTCGGCGGGCCCGGTCCAGCCCTTCGGCGAGCGCAGCACAATCATGGGCCAGAGCGGGCGATGACCGTCACCCTCGATCCGGGCGCGGTGCTGGATTTCCTGGATTTCGTTCAGGCAGACATCCAGGACCCGGGCGAAGTCCTGATGCATCTGCTCCGGGTCGGAGCCCTCCACATAGTGGGGGGTATGGCCGTAGCCGCGCAGCAGCGCGTCGAGTTCCTCATGGCTGATCCGGGCGAGGACTGTGGGGTTGGCAATCTTGTAGCCGTTGAGGTGCAGGATCGGCAGGACAGCCCCGTCCCGCGTCGGGTCAACGAACTTGTTGGAGTGCCAGCTTGCGGCGAGCGGGCCGGTCTCGGCTTCGCCGTCGCCAATAATCGCCGCGACGGTGAGATCCGGATTGTCGAACGCCGCACCGTAGGCGTGGGACAGTGCATACCCCAGCTCGCCGCCCTCGTGAATGGAGCCGGGGGTCTCCGGTGCCACATGGCTGGGAACACCGCCCGGGAACGAGAACTGGTGGAACAGGCGCCGCATCCCGTCGCCGTCGAAGGAAATATCCGGGTAGGTTTCGCTGTAGGTCCCTTCGAGCCAGGCTGCGGCGACGGCCGCCGGCCCGCCATGGCCGGGTCCCATGATGTAGATCATGTCGAGGTCGCGGGCCATGATCACCCGGTTCAGGTGGGCGTAAATGAAGTTCAGCCCGGGGGTCGTCCCCCAGTGTCCCAGTAGCCGGGGTTTGATGTGTTCCGGTTCAAGCGGTTCCTTCAGGAGCGGATTGTCCATGAGGTAGATCTGTCCCACTGACAGGTAATTGGCCGCCCGCCACCACGCATTGATGGTCGACAGTTGGGCAGGGTTAAGGACGGATGTCTCACTCATGGGCTTCAGCTTGATGGCAATTCGGTTGCCGTTCCAGTGCCGAAAGACCCTTATCCTGGGTGACTTGTTGCAGCTACGGTGGGGAAATGGATATCACATTCAGGGGGAAGAAGCCCCGTAAATGGAGCGATCTGACCGCGAGGCAACAGTCTGCGATCCTCGCCCTGGCGGCTGTGCAGCTGTCGCTTGCTGCCACTGCCTGGACCGACCTGACGAATCGACCGGAGGCTCAGATCAATGGGCGTAAGAGTCTGTGGGCGATAGCGATAGCCTTCAATTTCGTTGGCCCGGTGCTGTACTTCCTCAAGGGAATCCGTCGCTAACTGCCCGCCACACCACCATTGAGCGCCGGAAAGGTACATTAATGAGCTCCTCCACCGTGAACGACGAATTCTGGGACGCCCCCGGGCTGCTCCGCGCCTCCGAGTCGCTCAGCACCGACGAATGCTGGGCCCTGTTGGCCGGGCAGACCACCGGGCGGATCGGGTTCCTGAACGAGGGGCTGGTGACAATATTTCCCCTGAACTGCATCGTCTACGACCGGGGCGTGTACTTTCGCACC
Source organism: Arthrobacter sp. CAN_A212 (assembly GCF_015752345.1). Classification (NCBI taxonomy): domain Bacteria; kingdom Bacillati; phylum Actinomycetota; class Actinomycetes; order Micrococcales; family Micrococcaceae; genus Arthrobacter; species Arthrobacter sp. CAN_A212. The sequence continues at coordinate 17,293 of NZ_JADOUT010000019.1, read as the reverse complement.
GCCGAAGACGGTGTAATCGCCCGCAGCGGTTTGGAACGGGGAGCATTCCAGCTCGACCACATCGACACGGTTGCCCGGAGCGGTTGGACCATCCTGGTCAACGGCAGGGTGGAGCGGGTCACCGACCCTGAGCTGCTGAAGACGCTGTGGGGTCGGCCCACTGACGAGCCGTGGGCCCCCGGCCAACGCAACCTCTTCTTCGGCATCACCGCTGACAGGATCAGCGGACGGCGGGTCCGCCCCACCCACTAGTTACCCCTCGGGTCGGGCCGGGTCCAGGAGTTGCGCCAGGTGGATGCCGCGGCGCTCACTGAGATCCTCAAGTTGGGTCCGGCAGGAGTACCCGTCGGCCAGCACGACGGCGTCGTCCGCAGCACCCCGGACTGCCGGGAGGAGCTGCTGCTCGGCGACCGCCACCGAAATGTCGTAGTGTCCACGCTCCACGCCGAAGTTGCCGGCAAGGCCGCAGCACCCGCCGAGCTTTTGCAGGGTGGCTCCGGCCCCTTCGAGGAGAGCGGCGTCGGGGCTCCAACCCATCACTGCGTGGTGGTGGCAATGCGGCTGCGCAACAACCGTGGTTCCGTCAAGCGATGGTGGGGTGTAGCCGGGGGCCTTCGCGAGGAACTCGGCGAGGGTGTGGGTGGCCGCTGCCACCCGACCGGCCGTCGCCTGCCCAAGCAGCTCGACGGCGTCGGACCTCAACACCCCCGTGCAGGACGGTTCCAGGCCAACAATCGGGATGCCCTGGTCCACCGACTCCCCCAGCACCGTGACGCTGGAGCGCAGGATCCTCCGGGCGGCATCGAGCTGACCGGTGGAAATCCAGGTGAGACCGCAACAGACCGGCGCGTCGGGGATCATCACCTCATAGCCGGCGGCTTCCAGCACCCGCACCGCCGCCTGGCCTACTTCAGGCGAGAAATTGTTGGTGAACGAATCCGCCCAGAGCAGCACCTGCGGCCGGTTCTCGCCGCCATTGCCACCTGCACCGGTGCTGGCCTGGGCGCTGGACCGTGCGGTGAACCAGGAGTGGAAGGTCTGCGGGGCGAACGCGGGGATGGAGCGCCGCTGGTCGACGCCAGCCAACCGGAGCCCCAGCTGACGGACGCCCGGTAACCGGACCACTGCGTTCACGAGTTTGGGGGCGAAGGACGCCAGTTTCGCCCAGCGCGGTAACCAGCCCAGGGAATAGTGCGACGCCGGCCGGATCCTTCCCTTGTGGCTCTGGTGCAGCACCTCGGCCTTGTAGGCAGCCATATCGATGCCGGTGGGGCAATCCGAGGCGCAGCCCTTGCAGGACAGGCAGAGGTCGAGGGCTTCGTGCACTTCGGGTGCCCGCCAGTTCGGTGCCCCGCCCGTCGTGCCGCCGGTGACCGATCCGTTGATCATTTCCTGCAGCACCCGTGCCCGGCCGCGGGTGGAGTCCTTTTCCTCGCGGGTGGCCAGGTAGGACGGGCACATCACCGAGCTGTTGTCCGCGTGCGACGCCCGGCACAACCCCACGCCGGTGCAGCGGTGGACCGCCTGGCTGAAGTCGCCGTCGTCGTGCAGGTACCCGAAGCCCAGCCTGGATCGGAGCGGACCTGCCTCGGCCACCCGGACGTTCGCGTCCAGCGGCTCCGGGTTCACGAGGATACCGGGGTTGAGGATGTTATCCGGGTCGAGGATGCCCTTGACCTTCCCGAACAGGGAGATGGCTGCCGGCGAGTACATGTAGGGCAGGAGCTCGCTGCGGGCGCGGCCGTCGCCGTGTTCACCGGAGAGGGAGCCGCCGTAGCGGGCCACCAGTTTCGCAGCGTCGGTGAGGAAGGCGCGGAAGACGGTGGTGCCGTCGTGGGCCAGGGGAAAGTCGAGACGGATGTGGACGCACCCGTCGCCGAAGTGGCCGAACGGGAAGCCGGTCAGGTGGTGGGTGAGCAGCAGGTCGTCGAATTCGCGGAGGTAGTCGCCCAGCCGTTCCGGCGGCACGGCGGCGTCCTCCCACCCGGCGTGGGCGGGTGCGCCGGCTGGTGACCGGCCAGCAAGCCCGCCGCCGTCCTCGCGGATCCGCCAGAGCGCTAGGGCTTCCCGCGGGTCGGTGATGATCCGGGCATGCCTCGCCTGCTCGATGGCACTGAGCCGTCCCGCGCGATCAGCGACGTCGACGGCGTCGTCCCCGGAGATTTCGACGAACAGCCAGGCCGCCCCGCCCGGCAGTTCCGGCACCGCCTGCGGTCCCTTCCGGGTCCGCACCACTTCGACGATGCGCGAGTCCAGGCCCTCGCAGGCGGTGGGACTAAACGGCAGGACGCTGGTGACGGCGTCGCCGGCGTCGCCAATGGTTTCGAACCCGAGCACCACCATGGTCTTGTGCGGTGCGTCGGCGACGAGCCGCACCCCGGCTTCGAGCACGACGGCGAGGGTGCCTTCACTGCCGACCAGCGCCCGACGCAGGTCGAAGCCGCGTTCCGGAAGCAGGTGTTCGAGGGAGTAGCCGGAGACCTGCCGGCCGAAGCGGCCGAGTTCGGTCCGGATGGTGCCGAGTTCAGCGCCCACCAGCGACCGGAGTGCGTCGGTTTCCGGCGACGACGGCGTGCCGTCAGCGCCGAGGTAGAGCCGGGAGCCAGAACCGGTGACGACGTCGAGGTGCGTCACGTTGTCGGCGGTGCGCCCGTAGGCGAGCGCCCGCGACCCGCAGGCGTTGTTGCCGATCATCCCGCCGACGGTGCAGCGGGTGTGGGTGGACGGGTCGGGTCCGAAACGCAGGCCATGCGTCAGGGCAACCTTCTGCAGGGTGGCGTGCACGGCACCCGGTTCGACGACGGCCGTGCGGGCTTCGGCGTCGAAGCCCAGCACGCGGTTCAGGTGGCGGCTGAAGTCGATCACCACGCCGGCGCCGATGGAGTTCCCAGCGAGTGAGGTGCCGGCGCCGCGGGAGGTGAAGGGGATACCGCGTTCCCGGCAGACCTCCAGGGTGGCCAGCACCTCATCAAGGTGGCGGGGGAAGACGACGGCGGTGGGCTGCACCCGGTAGAGGGACGCATCGGAGGAGTAGGTGGCCCGTGACGTCGGATCCACCCGTACGTCGGGGACGCCCCGGGACTGGAGTTCGGAAACCAGGGAGGTGGGTGCTGTGAGCGTCGTCGCCATGAGTAACATGTTACTCACCGTGTCCAGGATGCCCACGTTTTCGGCGGAGAAGTTCTCACAATGCCCTTCGAGTGCGGATAGGTGAACGTCACGGGGCGTTTACGTTGCACGCCATGGGTGGAAACGAAGGCTCCGTACCGTCAGGGAAATAGAAACACCAACCCTGGAGGTCTCCGTGAGCATTGACGAAGCAGCACCGGCGGCCCTGAGCGCTCCAGCCGCCACGACCGCACCGCCCTTGATCCATCGGCCCGGCCGGTGGATCGACAACTGGGACGCCGAGGACACCACCCAGTGGAATGGCGTGGGCAAGTCCATCGCCAAGCGCAACCTGCAGTGGTCCATCCTGTGCGAATTCCTTGGGTTCGTGGTGTGGCAACTGTGGTCGATCGTTGTCGTATACCTGCCAGCGGCCGGCTTCACCCTCTCAACGTCGCAGATCTTCTGGCTAATCTCGATGCCGTCCCTCGTCGGGGCGACGCTCCGGATCCCCTATACCTTTATGGTTCCGCGGTTTGGTGGCAGGAACTGGACGGTCATCTCCGCACTGCTTCTCCTGATTCCCACCATCGGGCTGGCTGTCTGCGTTTCGAACCCGGACACGCCCTTCGGTGTCCTGCTCGCTGTCGCAGCACTGGCAGGTTTTGGTGGCGGTAACTTCGCCAGCTCGATGGCGAACATCACCTACTTCTACCCGGCCCGTGAAAAAGGCTGGGCGCTCGGCCTGAACGCCGCCGGAGGCAACCTGGGCGCCGCCGTCGCACAACTCGTCGTGCCAATCGCCGTCGCACTTGGCGCTGCCGCTACCCTGAATCTGCCGCTGGCCGGCTGGCTCTGGGTACCTCTGATTCTCGTCGCCGCCTTCTGCGCGTGGAAGTACATGGACAACCTGTCCAACGCGAGGAGCGACGTTGCGGGGTCCCTCGCGGCCCTTCGCGAACCGCACTTCTGGATCATGTCCCTGCTCTACATCGGCACCTTCGGCTCCTTCATCGGGTTCGCTGGGGTGTTCCCGAAACTGATCGTCGACTCGTTCCCCGCCTTCTCCACCCTCGCGATGGGACCGGTCACCCTGTCGCTGGCTTTCCTCGGACCGTTGGTCGGCTCCCTAGCCCGGCCCTTCGGTGGCCGCCTCGCTGACCGTTTCGGCGGAGCATTAATCACGGTCGCGGCCTTCGCCGTCATGGCCGCGGTCGCCCTCACGGTTGTCTGGACTCTTCCGCTGGCCAACTTCTGGCTCTTCCTCGGTCTCTTCCTCGTCCTCTTTGCCGCCGCTGGAACCGGCAACGGCGCCACCTATCGGATGATTCCCATAATTTTCGCGGTGAGAGGAGCCGCAGCAGGACAGACTGATCTGCGGGAATCGGTCAGCACAGCCCGTAAATCCGCTGCTGCGCTCGGCCTCATCTCGGCGATCGGCGCCTATGGAGGCTTCCTCATCCCACAGGTCCTCAACGCCTCAAAGAGTGCCTCCGGCAGTTACGACTTCGCCTTTTACGGCTTCGTCGGTGGGTATGTGTTGATGCTCGTCGTCACCTGGTTCTGCTACCTACGCCGCTCCTCGACGCTCGGCAAGGTCTGATCACCATGGAACAAACCGACCCCGGACAGCACACACACTGCCCCTACTGCGCGCTGCAGTGCGCGATGACTGTCAGCGCCCCCACCGCCGACAGCGGGGTGAGGGTCGGTGGCCGGGATTTCCCCACCAACAGGGGCGGCCTGTGCCGGAAGGGCTGGTCTGCAGCCGATCTGCTCCGCCACCCGGACCGCCTGACCGCGCCGCTGCTCCGTGGTACCGACGGCGTGCTCCGGGAGGCCCCCTGGGATGACGTCCTGCAGCTCATCAACGACCGCGTCCGCGCCATCCAGGCCGATCATGGACGGGACGCCGTGGCGGTGTTCGGCGGCGGAGGCCTCACCAACGAGAAGGCCTACACACTTGGCAAGTTCGCCCGTCTCGCCCTGCGCACCTCCCGCATCGACTACAACGGCCGGTTCTGCATGTCGTCTGCGGCGGCGGCCGGGAACCGGGCGTTCGGCGTCGACCGCGGCCTCCCCTTCCCCGTCGAGGACCTCGACGCAGCCTCGGTAGTGCTCCTCCTCGGGTCGAACGCCGCTGACACGATGCCGCCTTTTGTGCAGCATCTTCGCGGCGCCCAAGGCGCGGGCGGGCTCATCGTTGTCGACCCCCGACGGTCCGCGACGGCCCGCCTCACCGATCAGGGTAAGGGCATCCACTTGCAGCCCACCCCCGGCACTGACCTCGCGCTCCTCCTCGGGCTCGCCCACGTGGTGGTCGCCGAGGGCCTGGAGGATCGCGCGTTCCTTGAAGAGCGGACCATTGGGCACGACGACGTCGCTCGGGGCCTCGCGCGCTGGTGGCCCGAGCGCGTCCAGAGCCTTACGGGCGTTCCTGCTGCGTCCATTCGGGCGACTGCACGGCTGCTCGCGCGAGGCGCACGTAGCGGAGCCAGCGGTGGTTCAGGTGCCTACATCCTCACCGGCAGGGGCATTGAGCAGCACGCTGATGGCACGGACACCACGACTGCGGCCATCAACCTCGCCCTCCTCCTCGGGCTACCCGGCACCTCCCACAGCGGCTACGGGACACTGACCGGGCAGGGGAACGGCCAGGGCGGTCGCGAGCACGGCCAGAAGGCCGACCAGCTGCCGGGCTACCGGAAGATTACCGAACCAGCCGGCCGGGCTCACGTGGCCAGCGTGTGGGGAGTGCCCGAGGACGCGATCCCCGGCCCGGGGCTTCCCGCCGTCGAACTCCTCGCGGCGCTGGGCCGTCCAGACGGCGTCAGGTGCCTCTTCGTGCACGGGGCCAACATCGCCGTCTCAGCGCCGAACGCGGCGACGGTCATCGCCGGACTGCGCTCACTGGACCTGCTCGTCGTTTCCGACTTCTTCCTGTCCGAGACCGCTGCGCTGGCAGACGTCGTTCTCCCGGTCCTGCAGTGGGCCGAGGAGGAGGGCACCATCACCAACCTTGAGGGCCGCGCCCTCCGCCGCCGGGCCGCCGTGGCACCTCCTGAAGGCGCCCGCAGCGAGCTCTGGATCATGCAGGAACTCGCCCGGCTCCTGGAAGCTCCATCGCTGTTCAGCGAGGACCCCGAGACGATGTTCAACGAGCTCGCCCGGGCCAGCGCCGGCGGCCTCGCCGACTACTCAGGGCTTGACTACGATCTGCTTGACGGCGGAACAGCCGCTTACTGGCCCTACCCATCGGGCGGCACCGGCACGCCCCGGCTCTTCCTCAACGCATTCGCACATCCGGGCGGGCGAGCCGCTCTGATACGGGTTGCCCCGCTGGCCGCGACAACCGGCTCCCGTGTTCCCGCCCCGCTGCTCCTCGCGACCGGCCGCCTCCTCGAGCACTACCAGTCCGGCACCCAGACGCGGCGAGTACTCGAATTGCTGTCGGCTCAACCCGAGCCGCGGCTGCAACTTCATCCCGCCACGGCTGATGACCTCGGCATTGCCCAGGATGATCGTGTGGTCATCACGAGTGAGAACGGCGAAGCCCACGCCCTGGCGGATCTCACGGCCGACATCCGGCAGGACACGGTCTTCCTGGCATTCCACTACGCGGAGGCAGGCAGCGCGAACCGGCTCACGGGCAGCGCGACCGACCCCATCTCCGGAATGCCTGAATTCAAGACAACCCCGGTACGGGTGGCGGCTCTGGCTACCCACCCGTCCCAGTCATTGGCAGACAAGCTGGAGGTCAACGCATGAGTAACCCTAATACTGGTGCCCCGGAGCGGATCGTCATCGTGGGTTTCGGCCCGGTCGCGGCCCGGCTCGTTGAACATCTTGAGCCACTCGTCGCCGCCGGAAAGGTCGCCGTAACGGTCATCGGTCAGGAGAAGGAGGCCGCCTACAACCGGGTGCTCGTCGCCGACGTGGCCGTCCGCCGTAGCCGTGAGGCCGCCATCGGGTTGGCCGACCCGGCTGCGTTGATGGCCCTGGGCATCGATGTTCGTCTCGGCGCCCGGGTAGCCCGGGTGGACCGCCCCTCCCGGCGGGTGTTGCTCGAGGACGGAGAGGCGATCGACTATCACCGGCTGGTTTTCGCGACCGGCTCACGCCCCATCCTGCCGTGCCTCGAGGGCATGGACGAACGCGACAACGGATCGCAGACCTTACCCGCGGGAGTCAGTTTCCTACGCGACCTCGATGATGCCCGCGCCGTGGCCACCGCCCTCGCCTCGCGGGAACGCATCGTGGTGCTGGGCGGCGGCATTCTCGGCATCGAGGCGGCCCTCGCCGCAGCCGAGGAGGGCGACCGGGTCACCCTCGTGCACCATGGCCGCTCACCGATGGAACGGCTTCTGGGTGAAGGGGCCCTGGTTCTTGCGGCAGCGCTACGAAACGCAGGCATCGCCGTCGTCGCCGGCACCTCGACCGGGGTGCACCTGGCGGACGGCCGGTTCGCGGGATTGGACCTCGAGGACGGGACGAGGGTCGACGGCGGGAGGCTTGTCCTCGCGTGTGGTGTGCGGCCGCGGACGGAACTCGCCGAGGGATGCGGCCTCGACGTCGCCGACGGTGTGCTGGTGGATCACACGCTGCGCGCGGTCGATGCGGGGGGCATCTGGGCGATCGGGGACTGCGCCGAGGTGCGTTGCCGGGACAGTTCCTGCCAGGCCTGCATGAATGACACCGCCCCCCAGGGACTGATCGGTCCAGGCTGGCAACAGGCGGACTACCTCGGCCTGGCATGGGCGGCCGAATTCGCCGGTGTGCCAGCCCCAGCCGTTAGGCTTCCGGAGCGACGCGACGCCGTCCTGGTGCTGAAAGCCCGCGGCGTGGACGCCGTGACGGCCGGCGAAACGGACGCGGATCCCTGGACGGTTCAGGCGGGGCTGGCCGTGGCGGTCTGGGCGGACCCGGGGCACGGACGCTACGTGAAGATGGTTACCCGCGATGGTGTCCTGACAGGCTTGGTCTGCGTGGGGATGCCACGGACCGGCGCCGAACTGGTGCTGCTTTTTGAACGCGGCAGTGAGCTCCCAGCTGACCGCTCCAGTCTGCTGCGGCTCGACAGCGCCGAGGGAGTCGTGGCGGCGATACCTCCCGGACCGGACGCGACACTCTGCCGTTGCGCGGGGGTCACCCGGGGATCGGTGGCAGATTCAGTGGTGAACGGCTGTGCATCTGTCTCCGATGTCTCGGCCAGCACCAGGGCGGGAACGGGATGCGGGGGATGCCACGAGGACATCAGGACCGTAATCGAGCAACACTTCGCGGTGGCGGTGTAGAGCAGCGGCGGTCTAGATGTGTAGCCGGTACCCGCGTTTGACCACTGTTTCGATCAGGGCAGGATCAGGCAGGGATTTCCGCAACCGGTTCACGTTCATGTCCAGTGCGTGGCTGGCACCGGTGCGGGCGAGGAGTTCAATCAGGGCGTCGCGGCCAAGGACGGCGCCCCGCGCGGTCACGAGGGCTTTGAAGAGGACGAGCTGCGCCGGGGCGAGGTCCACCTCTACCTCATCCACCCGGACGGCCCGGCCCCGTACCTCGACGCAGCCGGACGAGGTGGTCAGCTGTTCGACATGGTTTTCCGAAAGGTGGTCGCAGACCAGGCGGATCAGTGCGCCCATCCGGAAGCGTTCCGGCACGAGCGGCTCGATTCCCGCCTCGATCAGTGGTTGAGCGGTGACCGGCCCGACGGCGGCGGTCAGGACAGTGGTGCGAAACCGCTGCACCAGTTCCGTCTGGAGACCCTGCTCCGCCGCAGTGCTGAACAACGCGTCAACGGCCGGCGCGCTGGTGAAGGTCACGCAGTCCAGCTGGCCGGCGCAGATGGCCTCGATCAGGCGGGGCAATCGTTCAGAGCCCTCGGGTTTGACCCAGCGATAGGGGGTGACCGTCAGCAGGGTAGCGCCTGCGGCCTGCAGCCGATCCAGTTGATGAGCGTCGGCATAGGCGTGCAGTTGAACGCCTATGGTCAGCCCCGACAGGTCCTGCTCCAGCAACTGGTCGACGAGGGTCGCCGTCGTCTCGTCGGAGCTGATGCCTTCGTCGTCCAGTCCAGCCGCCCGCACCGCTCCCCTGGCTTTGGGCCCGCGAACATAAATACGGCCTTCCCCCAGCACCTCAAGAAGATCGTCGCCCAGCCCGGCGGCGTCCGCGGCCTCGAACCAGCGGCGCATCCCGTAGGCGGTGGTGATGATGAACAGATCGGGGCGCGCGGCAACCATGGCGGCGGTGTCCGTCAGCAACGCCACATCCTCAGCGATCGGGGCGATCTTCAACGCCGGCGCATGGAACACCGCAGCGCCGCGCCGTTCGAGGGCATCGATAAGGTCGCCTGAGCGGCGGTCGGAGGTCACACCGATACGGAAACCCGCCAACTGTTTGCCAGCTCCGTCCCTGCGGATCGCCCCGGTCACGATGCCAGGGATTCGGTCAGGTGCGCAAGGTGCGCGGCGCCGCCCTGCAGCTCGAGTCCGACACGCACCACCTCACCGATCACGAGGACGGCTGGGGACTGGCATCGGCTGACGCCAGCGGCCGTGACGATTGTCGACAGGGTACCCGCCGTCGTCCGCTGGGATGGGCTATAACCGCGCTCGACGACGGCGACCGGCATGTCATGCCGCATCCCGGCCCGGCCGAGTCCGGCCACCAGTTGCGGAAGCGTCGAGACCCCCATGAGGACCACAATGGTGCCGCCCAACCCCGCGAGATGCTCATGTTCCTCGTCAGTCAAGGGGGCGTGTCCGGACACCACCGTGAACAGGTGGCTGACCCCGCGATGCGTGACCGGGATGCCTGCTGCGGCGGGCACCGAAATCGCCGAGCTGACGCCGGGGATAACCCGGCAGGGGACCTGCGCCTGGAGGCATGCCGCCAACTCTTCGCTGCCGCGCCCAAACACGAAAGGGTCGCCACCCTTGAGCCGGACCACGTGCCGTCCCGCTCGTGCGTGGCTGACCAGGAGGTCATTGATCCCGGTCTGCGGCACCCGGTGATGACCTGGCAACTTCCCGACGTCAAGCAGCTCCGCGGCTGGAGCGAATTCGGCGAGGGCCTCGGCGGGAGCCAGCCGGTCGTACAGCACCACGTCGGCCTCCCTGAGGGCTGCCGCGGCGTCGAGAGTCAAGAGCCCTAGTGCGCCGGGGCCACCACCAATCAGGGTCACATGACCCCTGTCCAACGGCGCTGCTTCCCGGGTGAGGAGGGCGCCAGCGCTGCGGCACCGTCCCCGGAGTGCATCACCGGGGGCGTTCGCCCCGGCGGTGGGCACCGCCGCTATGGGTGCCCCTTCCACGACGACGACGAGGGCAGCACCCTCGAGCACAGGTGACGTGCAGTCCTCAGGATGGGGATATCGCTCGACGACGGCGCCCGCGGAACGGTACCGCGCGAGGGCCCGGCGGGTGGTCCACTCATTTCCGATGACCACTACGCGGCGCCCAGACAGATCGATCTCGAGATGCACGGCTCAGCCCTCCATGGTTTCCGCTGCGGCGCGGACGGGGATCGCCGCACCGAGGTTGACGCGTCCTGCGCCGGCCTCAATCTCTGCCGGGGTGGCCGGGCGGCGCTGGCCGCGCTCCTCGACAAGGACGATCGACTGGTCTGCTGCGTCTGGCGCGTTGACGAAGGACCTGAATCGCCGGAGCCGGTCGGGATTGTTGAGGGTCGCCGCCCACTCATCTTCGTAATGCTCCACATGACGGGCCATCGCGGCTTCGAGGTCGGCTGCGATACCGAGGGAGTCGTTGATGACGACGTCACGGACGTGCTCCAGGCCACCGTCGAGGTCGTCCATCCAGCGGGCCGTCCGCTGCATGCGGTCGGCGGTGCGGATGTAGTACATGAGGTAGCGGTCGATGTACTGGATCAACGTCGCGTCGTTAAGGTCCTGGGCGAGGAGTTGGGCGTGGGCCGGTTGGAAGCCGCCGTTGCCGCCGACGTAAAGGTTCCACCCCTGGTCGGTCGCGATGATGCCCACGTCCTTGCCGCGCGCTTCGGCGCACTCACGGGCGCACCCGGAGACCCCCATCTTGAACTTGTGCGGCGCGCGCAGCCCGCGGTACCGGAGCTCCAGGTTGATCGCCATGGCCACCGAGTCCTGCACCCCGAACCTGCACCAGGTGGACCCGACGCAGGATTTCACGTTCCGCAGGCCCTTGCCGTACGCCTGCCCGGACTCGAACCCCGCCTCTACGAGAATCTTCCAGATCTCCGGCAGCTGCTCCAGCCGGGCCCCGAACAGGTCGATCCGCAGGGCGCCGGTGAGCTTGACGTACAGGCCGAACTGCTCGGCCACCTGTGCGATGACGGCGAGCTTCTGCGGCGTGATTTCTCCGCCGGGGATCCGCGGCACCACCGAGTAGGTGCCGTTGCGCTGCATGTTGGCGAGCGCACGGTCGTTGGTGTCCTGCAGGGTGCCGCGGCCGCCGTCGAGCACGTACTCCCCACGTTGGGTGGCGAGGATGGAACCGATGGCCGGTTTGCAGATGTCGCAACCGTGCCCGGTTTTCGCCTCGTCAGTCGCCCCGAAGCGCAGAATGATGTCCTGGAAGGACGCCAGGTCGAGAGCCTGGATGGCTTCGAACAGGTCCGGCCGCGACATCGCGAAGTGTTCGCAGATGCCCTTCGAAACGGTGCGGCCGGCCTTGGTGAGCTCGGCGTCGAGCAGCTTTTTGAGCATTGGCACGCAGGAGCCGCACTGGGTTCCTGCGCGGGAACACGCTTTGAGTGAGGGCATGTCCAACGCCGGGTCAGTCGCCTCTCCGTTGGCGTCCAGACCGTGCACCGCTGAGCGGCAGGCCCCGGCGGTGACGTTGTTGCAGGAGCAGAGGACGACGTCGTCGGGCAGTTCCGACGGTGGGGCGTCGCCGTTGCCCGCCGACGAAAGATAAGCGCCCGGCTCGGTCGGGAGTTCACGGCCGAGCAGCGGCCGAAGCGCCGAATAGGGCGCTGCGTCCCCGACGAAGATGCCGCCGAGCAGGATCCGCGCATCGTCTGTGACCACGAGCTTCTGGTAGAGCCCACGGGCGGGGTCGGCGTATACAATTTCGAGGCTTCCCTCCGTCTCCGCGAGCGCGTCCCCGAAGCTCGCGACCTCAACGCCGGAGAGTTTCAGCTTGGTGGCGGTGTCGAACCCGGGGAAGGTGGACAGCCCACCCAGGATGCCGTCGGCGCAGACCTCGGCCATCGCGTTCGCCGGAGCGACCAGCCCCATGCTGACCCCCTCGTAGCTCGCCACCTCGCCGATCGCCCAGACTCCCGGCCGAGCCGTTTTGCAGGCATCGCTGATGACGATTCCGCCGCGGGGTGCCAGGTCGAGGCCGGCCTCCCGAGCGAGTTCATCACGGGGCCGGATGCCGACCGAGAAGACCACGAGATCGGCGGGGAGGACGATGCCGTCGCTCAGGGTCACACCGGTGACACGGCCGTCGTCGTCGGCGGTGATGCCGGTTGGCGCGCCACCACAGTTGATCCCCAGCCCCTTTTCGGCGATGAGGCGCCCCAACGCCTGCCCACCACCCTGGTCAAGCTGCGCGTTCATCAACCACCCCGCCCTGTTGACGACGGTCGACTCAGCGCCGAGTTGCTGGAGGCCTCCCGCCGCTTCAAGGCCAAGGAGCCCACCGCCGATGACGACAGCGCGCGGCGCCCTTCCGAGATCGATGGCGAGCCGGGCTGTCTCCGAGCGGAGCCAGTGCATGTCGTCGACCGTGCGGTACACCACCGCATGCTCCCCGCCCGGCAGGGGCAGCCGGACTGCTTCCGATCCGGTGGCGAAGACGACGTCGTCGTAGGGGTACCGCGTGCCGGAGGCACCGGTGACGCACTGGGCGTCCAGATCCAGCTGAACGGCGCGCTCGCCGGTGACGAGGGCGATGGCGGGCTCGCGCCACATGATGGACTCGCCGAGGCTCAGGTCGACGTCGTCGATCAGTCGCCGGCTTAGCGCCACCCGGTCATACGGAGCATGAGCCTCCTCCGTGAGGACGGTGATAAGTAGCCCGTCCGTGCCTCGCCGCCAGAGCGCCTCAACGAAGCGGTGCGCCGCTGGTCCACCGCCGATGACGACGATGCGCCGCTCCTGCGGTGGGGTGGCATCCTCAGCGGGCCGGGATGATCGGGTCTCGCTCATGTGGTGCCTTCCGTCAGGACCGGGCGGTCCCGTCTTTCGCTCCACATTATGAGGGGGGAGTGTCGCTTATGTGTCGTGAATGTATCGCAACGTTAACAATCGACTCACGGTGCGGCGGATGCCCTGTGAGGTGGTTGTTACGCGGGCGCAACGCCCCCGGGACTCGGGCGACATGTCCGCGGCCTAGCGTTGTCCCCAGTGCAATATCCGTTATCGAGGAGAACACCATGACAGAGCTCATCCTGCAGCGTCCCGGCATCCCGGAGACAACCGCCGAGCTTGCCTGGGAACAGATCTGCCGGCTCGACGACCTCGAGGAATGCTGGGGGGAGGCTGCCCTGGTGGGGACGGTTCAGGTTGCCCTGTTCCGGTTGCCCGGTGACCGGCTCCACGCCGTCGGGAATATCGACCCAAGAACGGGTGCAGCCGTGATGGCCCGCGGTATCGTCGGGTCGCGTGGTGCCTCACCGACGGTCGCCTCGCCCCTTCATAAAGAGGTGTACGACCTTGCCACTGGAGCTTCGGTGTCTGGAGGCCAAGGTCTCAGCGCGTATCCGGTGCGGTGCGTCAACGGAGTTGTGGAACTCCTCATCGAGGTCGGGTTCCCTGCCTGAGTGGGCAGCGATGCTCCGATCAATGCTTCAATGGCTGACATGACCTCGCATCTGAAGGACGACGGCGTACCGGTCCTGATCGCCTGCGCGCACGGCACGGACAACGCCCAGGGGCGCCGGGAGATCAACGCGGTCCGCGCCGGTATTGCTGCGCTGCGTCCGGAGCTTGACGTGCTTGAGGCCTACGTCGACGTGCAGAATCCCGACCTGGTGGACGTGGTCGCCACGCTTCCGCCGAACCGTCCCGCAGTGATTGTGCCGTTGCTGTTGTCGGTCGGCTACCACGTCAAAGTAGACATTGCACGGGCGGCGGCGAGCCGGCCAGTGACGGTGTCAGCGCTTCCCCTTGGACCGGATCCGCGCCTGGCGCAGGTCCTGCAGCAGCGACTGATCGAGGCAGGGGTGACCGACGGTGACGCCGTCGTCCTATCGGCTGCAGGCTCCTCCGACGCCTGTGCTGCCGAGGACGTCGCCGAGGTTCGATCAAGTCTGGCAACGCTCAGAACCGGCCCGGTACGCCCGGGGTTTGGTTCGAAGGCCTCTCCGTCCGTCCCGGACGCCGTCGCAGCCTTTCGGGACGGCGACCCGTCTTCGCCGGTTGCGCTGGCGTCCTACCTCCTCGCGCCCGGGTATTTCCATGACCAGCTGGCGAAGGCCGGGGCCGACGTCGTCAGCGCTCCCTTGCTCCCGAGCCCCGTGATTGCTGGGATCGCTCTATCCCGGTACGACGACGCCGTCGTTCGTCTGCTCAGCGGGTCACGACCGGACACGGGCCCGTGCCTCCGACCGTGTCGGGCGCGCGTGGCAACGTGTGTCCGAAGCGGTCTGGTGCCGGCGGCCTGAGGCATTCCACCCATTGTGGAACCCCCTGGTGCCCCGTTTTGGCGATCCTGCTTGCGCTGACCAACGAACTCATCATTGGGCGACGGTGGATTGCGCACAGGGCGTTCATCGGCCAGTTCAGCCCTAATCCCACCCTGGCTCACGCCTACCGCGAGGGTTTCTAGCCGCCTCTTCGCCCCGGCACGCTCTTTCTTTCGGCGTGCACTAATGCCGTCGAGCATTACCCTTGGAGTCATGTCACCCGCCGCCGACGACGCCCCCGCCCCCGCTGCGCGGCCGCCGTCCCTCACCGACCGGACCATCGAGGCCGTGCGTGAGGGGATCCGGAACGGCACCCTGGTCCCTGGCGAGCTGTATTCGGTCTACCGGCTGGCGGATGAACTCGGCGTCTCCCGCAGCCCGGTCCGCGACGCACTGCTGCGGTTGGCGGAAACCGGGATGGTGGCGTTCGAACGCAACCGTGGTTTCCGGGTGGTGGTCCCGGGGGCGAGGGAACTGACCGAGATCATCGCCGTCCGGCTGGCCCTTGAGGTGCCCGCAGCTGAGCGGGCGGCGGTCCGGGCCACCGACGTCGACCGGTCAGCCCTGCACGCCGAGCATCTGGCGATGCAGGAGGCGGTGCTCGCGGGCGACGAGACCGCCTTCATGCTGCACGACCAGCGGCTACACGGACTGCTGCTCGATCTCGCCGGCAATGCGCATGCTGCCCGGATCATCGAAAATCTCCGCGATGCCACCCGGCTGGTCGGTGCGTCGACGATCAGGCAATCGCGGTCCCTGGACGATGTTTACCGGGAGCACCGGCCCATCCTGGACGCGATTGACGACGCCGACCCGGGTGCCGCAGGGGCTGCCATGCGTCGGCACCTGGAGTCCACCGGGAAGCTTCTCCTGCGGGGGGCCGTGGGAGGTCAGGATACGTCGCTGTGGGAAGACCTGGTTGATCCAGTGTCCAACGCAGGCGACAGGTAGCCGGATGACCGACGAGGTGGAGCGTCACCCTCGGGGTGGGCTTGCCGCCCTGTGTATCACCCAGACCACCAGCTGGGGGCTGCTGTATTACTCGTTGCCCGTGGCCGTGGTGCCCATCGAACTGGACACCGGGTGGAGCGCAGCAGCGATCACCGCCGCGTTCTCTGCAGGGTTAATTGTCTCGGCGGTCGTGGGGATCTGGGTGGGTCGGTTGCTGGACCAGCGCGGACCGCGACGCCTGATGGTGACCGGCAGCCTGGTCGGTGTGGCTGCACTGTTGCTTGTCGCCACGGCTCCGAACCTGCCCGTCTTTGTAGCCGCCTGGCTGGTGGCAGGGCTGGCGCAGGCGGCCGTGTTCTATCAACCCGCTTTTGTGGTGCTGACCCGCTGGTATGGGCCGGCCCGGGTGCGCGCGCTGACCATCCTGACCCTGGTCGCCGGGTTCGCGTCACCGATCTATGCGCCGTTGACGGCGCTGCTGATCGAGAGTGTCGGCTGGCGCTCCGCCTACGTGGTGCTTGCCGTCGCGTTGGCGGTGGTCACCATCCCCTTGCACTGGTTCTTCCTGAATGCCCACTGGTCGGTACCGGTACCTGTTCAACCACGGCAGGCAGTAACCCGTGACGTCCGGATGACGACGCGCAGCCGCCGGTTCATCATGCTGCAGGTGGCGGTCGCAGCGGCCACCCTTGCCCTCTTCGCAGTAACGTTCAACCTGATTCCCCTCCTGCTGGAGCGCGGTCTTGACTACCGGACCGCGGTGCTCGCGTTCAGCCTGATCGGGGTGGGCCAGGTCATCGGCCGGCTGTTCTTCGCCGTCCTCCCCGGCAAGGCGAACCCGGTGCGCCGTGCGGTGCTGTTGCTGAGCGCAGGCGCGACCAGCCTGTGGTTGCTGGGCCTGCTGCCCGGACCGGCGTTTGCGCTTATCGCTGTGACGGTGCTGGCGGGCGCGGTCCGCGGCTGCGTCACCCTGCTCCAGGCGACAGCAGTTGCCGACCGGTGGGGCACCGCGAACTTCGGTGCCGTGCAGGGCGTGTTCGTGGCGCCGGTGACTGCAGTCGGCGCACTGGCTCCTGCGGCTGGGCCGCTCCTTGCGGCGCTCCTCGGAGGGTATCCGGCGATGGCGCTGGCCATGGCAGGGGTGGCAACCCTCGGCGTGCTGGCTGCGGCACGCTCATGATTGTCACCCGTTCAGATTTCCAGGACGCCCGCACTGTTCTAGTCTGGTCGGCCCGCTCTAGTAGGCCCACTCTGGTCGGCCTGCCGCGACTTCTGGCACGATGGGGTGGTGGAATCCCAACCTGTTGCCCCCGTCAACCAGCACGCCGGTATTCGGATGTGGCAGGACTATTGCGCCGCCCATCCCGAGGCGGTGGCAGCATCGCCCGAGTACACGATCGAACATTTTGGTGACACCCGGCGGCTAGCGGATGAACTGCTTGGTCTTGTCCTCAGCGGACGGAAGCGGGCCACGGCTGAGCTCGTGCGCGATTTCATCGCTCGAGGTAACCAGGCTCTTCATAATTGAGGGTGTAGTCGGGGTCTGAAGCCGCCGGTTTCCAGGAGTGAGCGGGCGATGTAGTTGGCGATATTGCGGAAGCCCAGG
>NZ_JADOUT010000018.1:0-74736 GCF_015752345.1 Arthrobacter sp. CAN_A212 | reverse complement strand
ACTAACCCCGATCGAGTTTGAGACAATCAACAACATGGCGCTAGCCGCCTAAGAAACTATCAACCCCACGAGTCAACCAAACCGTGGGCAGTCCCGGGTGTCGTTCGCGGCCGGCCCTCACCTCGGTGTACAGCGTCTTACACGGCAGTTCGGGAAGATCGAGCGCCACGACTCCTGCGAAGTGGGGTCCACCAAGAAGAGCAGGAACAGCCGCTACAGCATGACCGTTGCGCACTAACTGCAGATTCAGCAATGGGTCTGGCGTTTCCGCCAGCACACGCGGCTCGAACCCTGCTTCGCGGCATCGGCCCACAGTCCATCTGTGAATCCGCGTGCCGGGGGCTCCATCGCCCAGGGTGCCTCCCTCAAATCGGAGAGACTCCGTATCCCACCGGCTGGCGCTGGCCCTAACGTGATGATGCCGATGCCCTAGAAAATTGGGGGAAACTTCCAGGACACCGGCACGGTGAGCCGTGGACTCTCGTACGGCTCTCTTTCCACCGTACTTTCCGTTTATGTGAGCTAGCAGGGTGGCGGCAGTCCCGTGGGAACGTCGAAAAGGTACAGGAAAGACTACGCGAGGTTGCCCTGCGCACCCGAAAACGCCGATAACGGTCTAATACGTCAGCTGGGCCCAGCGAGATGTTCAGTAGCCGGCATCTACAACTGCAGGATGGTCTTGGGCTAGGTGCTGGTTTTGACTGTGTCCGAGTCGCGAGGTTCTTCTGTTTTAGTTTCGAGTCTTTGCCCCCAAAGAGTGCCGAAAAGGACTAGGAGCACTCCGCCTATTCCAATTGGCCCGAGTACATCACCAGCGAAGGTTATGCCGATCACGGCTGCCCAGACAGGTTCCGTTCCAAGTAGGAGGCTCACCCGAGTGGGTGAAGTTTTCCGTACCGCCCACATTTGGATAAAGAACGGAAAGACGGTGCACGCGATAACGAGGTAAAGCATTTGGAGGATCGTGGCGCTATCCATGGATCTGATGTATGGTCCAACCGCATCGCCGGTAAACGTAGCAAGGGCGAGAAAAACGATCCCACACGTGCTCATTTGAACCAAGGTGAGTGAAAGAGAGTCAACGTCCTTGCCAGAGGAAAGCCTGTGCATACTGACCACGTGAATGGCACGCACTACGGCTGCAACCAAGATAAGTCCGTCCCCGAGTCCGAAAGCCGTGGGGACGCCCTCGGTCGCGAGGAAGTAGACGCCAGCAACGGCGAGGAGAGCCGCAGCGTAGAACAGCCGATGCAGCCTCCTCTTCCCGACGATGGTTTCGAGTACTGGCGTTATCACGATGGTAAGACTGATGATGAGCCCGGCGTTCGTGGCGCTGGTTTCCGCGATTCCGAAAGTTTCAAAGAAGAACACAGTGGAAAGGATCAAGCCAAGGATCACGCCGACAGACAGGTCGCGCCGCCCAATTCTCTTTCGCGCTATGAGAACGATCGCTCCGAGAATTAGCGCGGTCATAGGCATTCGAACTGCGAGAACTGCAAGTACTGATCCGCCCTCAACAAGTTCCTTTGCCACCCAATAGGTGGAGCCCCATGCGATCGCGACAAGCATCAGAAGCAAATCCACGGTTAGGCTTCGACCCTGCTTGCTGCGAGCAGGCGACTGCATGGTTTCAGACAACGGCTGGCTCACGACGCGGAGTGTCAAGCGGTGATGCAGCGTATGCGAGTTTCTCGGTGATGACAGATTCCTCTTCCCAGGTGTCCCTGTCCCGCAGGTATAAGGGCTCGGCAGCAATGATTCTTACCGTATCTGCTGATTGTTGGCTCAGTTTCCACGTCACGGTCCCGTTGACCCGCATTGAAGCGTGATCAATGAATGCCTGGGCCGCCTCTCGTAGGCGCCCGAACCACCGCCCCTCTACGGCTTCGGTGACCCAGGTCTGTTCAATGTCGATCTTCTGACGGATCAGACGCTGATCCAAGCAGGCCGTTTCTAAGTGCCGCAAAGTTCGCAGGATGATCCATGCCGCGGGCATTTCTCGGACTTCGAGCACCTTTTCACCTTGATCGAGATGCTCTAGCCCGCTGTAGCGGCCATAACCGAATTTTCCGACGCGTTCGTTGAGGTCTTCGATGATCGTCAGCAGGGGCAGTCGTTCGCCGTTGATGCGAACGGGAAGTCCGTCTTCAAAACTAATGGAAAGCTCTTCACCACGCGGAGCCTCGTCTTGTTCCTTCGTCCACAGATAGAGGTCTTGTTCCATTGCATGGTTTTCCGGATCGTCAAGGAACCCGGATTCATACTCCCTACACCACAGGTTTGAATCACCGCTGACCACTCGCTCAGACATTTTGCTGAGTCCGGCAGCGGCCAGGTGATGGATTTTCGTGGCCCGGTTGATCGGATCGAGATCGTAGGGACTCCCATAGCTGCCAGTGAAACCACTGTCCTTTAGGGCGCCGTTGAGACGCCTCAGCGAATTCTGCGATCGGTTGGCGGTGTGCAGGACAAGGGAGGCGCCCTTCTCTGCAGCGATTTCAAGCGCTATCCGAGCTATGAGCGGCCTTGACAGGGATGAGCTGATGGGGTGGGTGTTGAGGTACACAGCGTGTGCCCTGATAGCAGGCGCAACGTGATGATCCACAAACTGCTGCCGAGCATCAATCGAGTGGAACGATGCTCCCAAAGCCTCGGCAATCGCCGATTTGCCTGTATGGGATTCAATATCACCAACGTCTATTGAGACAGCGTGGACGTTGCGTGCACCAAGTTGCTGCAGACGATATAACAAGTAGGTGCTGTCCAACCCACCACTAAACAACGTGACAATGGGCAGGGAAGGATCAATGCTGGCGTTCTCGAGCTGCGCGAACGAACGGATTAGTTGAGTCACCGAACAGCGCTAGTCGGAGATTACCGAGAACATAGCAATCAGGACATCCCGATGCCCCTGATCACTGTTGTCCGCGAGGGTCAGACCTGTGACGTCATGCAAAAGCTTGTGATCATCGACAAAGAGATACTCCCCGGGCTGGCTCAACTGAACTTCGTCGACCTTGCTTCTGTTGGATGCGAGATACACGCTGCTTTCGCCGCCCTCTGCACCAACCCGATCAACAAAGAAGGTAAGCACGTAATCCACACCGTCACGGTGTATTCCTTCAGGCGCGGGCTGCCCAACTTCGCCAACAGAAGTCAGGATACGGTTCTGAAAGCATTGCGCCCGCCAGGATTCTCCTGGACGAACCGATTCTAGATAAACCCCACATTTTTCGAAGATTCCCGCAAGAACGGGGCTGGCAACCGCTTCGTCCGAGAATGGTTTGTACGACCGGCTGATACCACCGTTGAGGTGGTTGACGCTTTTGTCCTGCGAATATGGAACATGCGGCAGGAGTTCGAATTCGCCGGAAGCAGCAGTCATTGAAAACTCTGAATACCGGCGGAGGCGGTATTTGCCGCCGTCCGCCATATAGGTATCCGGGCGCAGATCGGACCAGGTACCGGCGAACTCTTCCCACCCTTGGATACTCCGCTGAGGGTCACCTTCCGAACTAGAAAAGAAGTCGTGAAGAAACCCGTCGGACTCAAGTTTTTCGACCGCAGTGGCAGTGTGAGCAGCGCTCATGATATCCCCATATCAACATGGCCTACCCGAGGCTCCATTTGCCGGTAGCCGAGCCGCGCCTTCGCAGCTCTGTAGACAATCAGGACACTACCCGCGGAGATTCACCCACCAAAAAGTACAAAGAACTTCTCTCGGAGCCCCTCTACAAAATCCCAATACCACTCAAACGTCCAAGATGGAATAGAGCACCGGGAAATAGGAATATTTTCTGATAATTACTTGAAGTTTCTCATTTATTAGGGGATAGTTCGCACCTTGCACAATCTAATCCAGATCGCATCCCCGCCCGCTATTAAAACGTGACTGCAGTCACATCCGGCTAAGTTTGAGTCGAAGCAACAAAGAGTAATCTGATTCCAATCATAGGAGTTTTCTTAATATAGTGCCCCTGCTCGGCGGAAGTGATCGCCTTAACGCTGACAACATCCTGCTATGTCAACGAATGGCACCCAAGGCCGCCGATTCGCGGCAAAGTGGCTGTTCTCGGGAGAATGAGTCCATGACATCTGCCGACGTTGTTCTTCCCGATGGCTATGGCCAGACACTCAATATGCTCAAGGGCCACGTCCGTGATGCCAGGATCCAAGCGCAGCGCACCGTCAACACTGAGCTAATTCAGCTGTATTGGTCGATTGGCCGGGAAATCTTGATCAGACAGGATCAGCAGGGTTGGGGAACCAGAGTCATCAGTCGCCTCGCCGGGGACCTCCAAAAGGAATTCCCCGATATGAAAGGTTTCTCTCCGCGGAACCTGCAGTACATGACGACGTTTGCCCGAGAATGGGGTGCAGGTTCAATTGCGCCACAACCTGTGGCGCAATTGCCGTGGGGCCACATCCGAACGATCATCGACAAGTCCCTATCCCCGGAATCGCAGGCTTGGTACGCCGCGGCAGCAGTGGAGTACGGCTGGTCACGGAACGTGCTGCTGAACATGATCATGAACAAATCCATGGAACGCACCGGGGCCGCACCGTCGAACTTCACCCGGAGCCTCACCTCACCCGATTCCGAACTGGCGCAGCAAGTCGCTAAAGACCCGTATGCCTTCGAGTTCCTTGGGCTATCCGGCGAAGTCGCCGAACGCGACCTCGAGGCGGCACTAACAGAGCGGATCGTCGACACGCTGCGCGAACTTGGTCCCGGTTTCGCGTTCGTTGGCCGGCAAGTGCATTTCGACGTCGGCGGAGACGACTTCTACATCGACCTCCTGTTCTTCCACGTCGAGCAACTCAGATACTTTGTGATCGAACTCAAGACCGGGAAGTTCCAGCCCGAGTACGCCGGGAAACTGAACTTCTACGTCGCCCTGGTCGATGACCAGCTCAAACTCCCCGCACACCGCGAAACGGTCGGGATCCTGATCTGCGGCAGCAAAAATGAGCACACCGTCCGGTACGCCCTCGGTCGTGCGGATTCACCGATGGCGGTGTCTACCTACACCTACGAATCCCTCCCGGCAGCAGAAAAAGACGCTCTTCCCGGCGCTGAGGAACTCTCCGCTGCCTTTGACCAGGTTGAGCCACCAATCGATCCCACCCAATAAACTCTTCCCAAGAAACCCGAGTCTCTGTCATCTCGGGGGCATTCCTTGGAACTTTGGGATGTGCTTCGATGAACCATGGCTCCCCCGGTCGCCCCACCAGCAGTTGTCACCGAAGACTTGGCACGTCTACGGGTGGCGCTGGATTCGACCGTGCCAACTAAGGATTACTCGAATCTTCTGATTGCGACGTGGAATCTGCGCGCGTTCGGTGACCTGACCGAGAAGTGGGCATCCGGGCCGGCGGATTCCCCTAAACGGGACTTCCACGCCTTGGCTTGTATTGCCGGCATAGGCTCGCGTTTCGACGTCCTTGCCCTCCAGGAAGTACGCAGGAACACGACCGCGCTGCACCACTTGATGGGTCTTCTCGGCCCTGGGTGGCGGTTCATCACTTCCGACGTCACCGAGGGCCCGGCAGGTAATGGTGAACGCCTCACCTATCTTTTCGACACCACCCGCGTTCAACCCTCCGGCCTCGTTGGAGAGATTGTTCTTCCCCCGGGAACGGACGGACCGGTGGCCCAGTTTGTTCGCACCCCCTATGCCGCCGGATTCACCCGCGGAACCGCAGGGTTCGTACTCACCACCGTGCACGTCCTCTGGGGCACCAGGTCCGCCGCCCGACTGCCCGAGATCACAGCGTTCGCTCAATGGATGCGCGGTTGGGCGAACCGCCCCGATGACTTCAACGAAAACCTCCTCGTCCTGGGAGACTTCAACCTTGACCGCCTCGGTGACCCCCTCTATGAGGCATTCGTCTCCACCGGGCTGTGGCCACCAACAGAACTCAATGACGTGCCGCGCACCATCTTCGATGATGACAACAGCACCAACTTCTATGATCAAATCGCCTGGTTCTCAGAGCCAGACGGCACCACCTTGCTCCAAACCCTCACCTACACCGGGAGGGCAGGGCACGTCGACTTCCTCCCCCACGTCCTCACCGGGCATACCAAGAACGAGGTGTCCTGGCGGATCTCCGACCACTACCCCCTCTGGACCGAATTCCGACTTACTGACCCCTAACGAGGGCCCCCCGTTCCACAAGCTGGCTATGTCAACAAGCCCGGGGCCTTCACAGGTCCCCGGGTGCAGCATGAGCTGTGAGCTGCCAACAAGCACCGCACCCATGGTGCAGATTAGGCCTTCCGCAAGCCACTCTGAAAGCCATAGTGTGTGGCCGTGACCTTTCCCGCCGGCACCAAGGTGGAGGACCCCGACGACTGGGGCCCGTGCATTTCCACGGCAGAGTGGAAGCTCATGTATTTGCGGGGATTACCACCCGAACGAATAGCTAGATTATGCCGGGTGCCAACGGAACGGGTCCGCAGAGTCCTCCGAGAATTCGAAAGGAACCACCCGGATCTGGCCGGTAAACGCCTGATACTTATTGATCGCCCCGCTCCCCCAACTGCTGGTGAACTGCGCCGTACACGCAGGCCTGCCTGGGACACCCACCTCGATGAGCTCAAGGACTTCTACCAGCAGCACCAGCAGCGGCCACGCATCCTCTCCAAAGATCCTGTTGAGCAGCGCCTCGCCGTATGGGTCGCAGGCCAACGCAAACAAATCCGGAACGGAGCTATAGACCCCGCCCGACGAAAACTGCTCGACGCAGCACTCGGAGACTGGATCGGCCCCCCCACGGCCAACAGCCGAAACCAACCTGTGGAACCAACGGTTGATCGAAGTGGCGACCATAATCGCCGATGAGGGACGCCCACCCCGGTTTCATAGAGGTACCGACCGGCACGAAAACACTTTAGCCACTTGGTTAGTCACTCAACGTGGACTCCACCGCCGCGGCGCCTTGGACCCAAACCGGTGCGCACGGCTGAATGAGCAGCTCCCGGGATGGGCTACCAGCTGGCGATAGCTGCACAAACGTAGGTAGGCCACCACCCCGAACGGGCACGAATAACGAGACAAACACCGTCAGCGTGTCGTGTCCGGCACAGGTACTACGGCAATCACCGTTATCGGGCGAGGCCGAATTTACTCCACTTCGCTTCTTGCTTATCCGTGTACCTCATTGTTTTCGACATGCGGAACCGAGACGCCGTCTCCCCCGCGTGTGAGGTGCGACGGTGCAGGCTACTGACGCTTCGGGGTGAGGGCTCGGTAAGTCAAAAACCCATAACCAATTGCCACGCCGCTGCCAAGAAGGACTCGCCCCGACCATGCGATCTGGGGGTTCGAAGTCCACAAAGTCATTACCCAGAATGCGGTGGCCGCCGACGCAGTGGTCCAACCCAATACTCGACGTCTACCCCCTGCGGACGGGTTACTCCTGGTGTCAGTCCTCAGGCGCACGAAGGCGACGACAATACCGCCAACAATCCCCACCATCAACCCTGGCACGACACCCGAGCTCAGCATGGTGCCTTCGGGCAGGAGGACTTGACCCATCATGCCGGCGATCACGCCCAAAAGCGCTGACTCGATCATGGGCCTGACGAAGGACCGAAGCATGCGTCTCGGCGTCTCCTGCATCACAATGCCTTCCCGCCTAAAGCTTTCGCCGCGCGGTCCCTGATTGCACCCTAGCCGCCGATCACCACTAATAAAACACCGCCACCTAGCCATCACATCCACACGTCGTGTCTCACCTGCCAGTGTCTCTATATCCATCGTTACCGAACGCAGCTGGACGTGCGTTGTTAACTCGCGTTCTAGTCGTGTACACATGGGGTATGACACCAGAGGCTCTAGAATCCGCTCAGGACGATTGCCTGTTTTGCGGCATTGTTAGTCTCGATTCCAAGGATCAAATCTTCTTCTCCAGCGACGATGTTGTGGCCTTTCTCGATATCGATCCGGCTACCCGAGGGCACACCTTGGTGGTGCCACGTATTCACGCGGCCACCGCCTTCGATATGAACGAGGAGCAATTCTCGGCCACGATGAGAGGCGTCTGGCGCGTCGCCAACCTGCTCAGGCAACGGCTGAATCCTGAAGGCCTAACTCTGATTCAGAGCAACGGCGCCGCAGCGTGGCAGGACGTATTTCCCCTACATGTACACCTAATCCCTCGATATCAGGGGGGCGACCTGGTACGTCCCTGGGGTAATGAGGCGGGCACGCTTGAGCCGGTTGGATACGTCGACGATCTGAATGCTCTAACCACTGATCTGAGAGGTACGAGCGGCTACAAAGCGCGATCCGCCCACTGACGGGCCGACCCTGCGGAACGTCGGCGGTCGGGGTTTGCTGCATACACTTGGCGGCATGAGTGATAGCCAAATTGAGATCGACTGGAACTCCGCCCGAGAGGTTAACCGGAAAAACTGGGAGGATCGTGTTCCTCTGCACGAGGAAGCGTATGCAGTTAGTGAGCTGGACGATCCAAGCCATCTAACCGAAGTGATTCGGACGGATCTTGCTGCGCTTGCACCCTTTCTTCCACACGGCACTGTCAGCGGCTTAGATGTCTGTCATCTCCAGTGTCACATTGGAACTGACACGCTGTCCCTAGTCAGGGCAGGCGCTCAGGTTACCGGAGTTGATTTCTCCTCAGGTGCTTTGACCTCTGCGGCTACTCTAGGTGAGCGGTTGGGTCTTGAGGCGACGTGGGTTGAGACTGACGTTCTGGAGGCGCGTGCTGCTGTCGAAGGTCATTTTGATTTGGTCTACACCAGCATCGGAACGATTAATTGGCTACCAGATCTTGATCGTTGGGCCAGCCAGGTCGAGGGCCTTCTGCGGGCGGGGGGAACGTTCTACATTCGAGATGGGCACCCGTCCCTCTACTCTGTCGATGAACACGCTGATGGGCTGCAGCTTAGGTACCCGTATTTTGCTCATCATGACGCACAAGTGTGGGATCAAGAATCTACCTATGCAGGAGAAGGCAAGGTCGCTAACTCGCGTTCGTATCAGTGGGCTCACCCATTGTCCGAAATCATCAACTCGCTGATCGGCGCAGGATTACAGATCCTGCGCGTTGATGAGAACAAATCGATCCCGTGGAAGTTTTCACCCCGAATGGTGAGATCCTCGGACGGTTTTTCTTGGCCAGAGTCGGAGCGTGAGCTGGTCCCCTGTACCTACACAATCATTGCTCGTAAGGCAGCCGGGTAAGAAGAACGCCGCCGTTTATTGTTGCGATCCGCCGTCATGTTTCACTCGGCGGCGTCACGGAATCCATCTCTAACGGACACTGCTGGATGCGAGTCGCCGCACGACGAGCTCCGGTGTTTATCGTGTTGTTTTTCCGGTGATGAGCTGCCATGGGTGTGGTGCAGGCGTCGAAGTGCCGGTGATGGCGGCTAGGGCGCATGCGGCGCCTTGTTCGCGGAGGTTCTGTTGCACTGTGGTCAACTGTTTGTTTGACGCGGCATCGGATGCGTCCCAGCCCGTTACGGCGAGGTTTTCTGGAACGTAGATGCCGGCTTTCGAGGCGGCCTCTAGCGTTCCCAGGGCTAATTCATCACTCATCGCGAGAATGGTGTCTGGAGGATTTGGACGAGCCAGGAATCGGCTGGCGGCCCGTGCTCCTTCACTGAAGCTGTTGATGGGGCAAGAGGCTACTTCGATGTTCTCCCATCGGAATCCTGCGGCGGTGAGTGCGTCCTGGTATCCCAGGAGCCGGTTCCGTGTGACGGGGAACGTCGCGGTCGCCGGGTCAGGACCCATGCTGATCATCTCGGATCTTGCCTTGGTAAAGGGGAAGCTGATGATGGCGGGGCGTTTGGTCCGTTGAAGACCCAATGCTGCGACCGCTCCTGCAGCGGCGCGATCGTCGATGCCGACCAGACCGAATGCCTTCTTTTTGGGCCCGGCGTGGATGATGGCCGGCCGTCCGGTAAGGGCAAGGGCCTCCAGCACCGGGTCATCGTCGGTCGTGGTCCACACAACGAAGGCATCTACCGCTGCTGCGCGGATGCGCTGATCATCGTCAGCAGATCCGTTGGTCGGGAGAATGGTCATCGCCAGCCCGTGCTCCGCGCAGACATCGGCGATCCCGGCGAGGAAGCGCGTCGCCTGGGGGTCATCAAAGGCGTAAGGCAGGGTCTCGCCCAGCACGACCCCGAGAGCGCCGCTGGTTCCCTTGCGCAGCGACCGGGCGCTCGGATCGGGCCCTGGATACCCGAGTGCCTCGGCGGCCAGAAGAACTTTTTCCCGGGACCCTGCCGAGACTCGGGAGGGCGTGCTGTAGGTGTAGGAGGCGGTCATCACCGAAACTCCGGCCTCACGGGCTACCTCGCTCAGGGTGATTTTCGATTCTGGTGCTGCAGGTGACATAGGACCAGCTTACTTGTGTATCGTTACACACATGGTTTATTTCTCATCGCAGTCCCCTCGTAGGTTGGCGTGGGCGTCCTATTCGTCCTTTGCCGCATTCGGTGTTTTCTGGGGGACCTGGGGCGCGAGTATTCCCAGAATCAGATCCCAAGCCGACATCTCGGACGGGCAGCTCGGCACAGCACTGTTGTTTATCGGAGCTGGAGCCCTGCCGGCGATGCTCCTGACCGGCAGGATCATTGATCGCTTCGGAGTGCGGATCACTGCGGCCGTCACACTTATTCTTTTGGGGG
This sequence comes from Arthrobacter sp. CAN_A212, assembly GCF_015752345.1. Lineage (NCBI taxonomy): Bacteria > Bacillati > Actinomycetota > Actinomycetes > Micrococcales > Micrococcaceae > Arthrobacter > Arthrobacter sp. CAN_A212. Next base: position 64,064 of record NZ_JADOUT010000018.1, on the reverse strand, counting down.
CCTCCGGACTGATCGTGGCCCTGACGACAACGGGATTCGTCAGCCTGTGCTTCGGGTTGCTCCTGGTCGGCGCAACCAGCGGGGCTGCCGACGTGGCGATCAACTCGGCAGCAGGGTCCGCGGAAAAGCTTGCTGCCACACCAGTGATCACCCGCTCCCATGGCATGTTCTCCGCCTTCGTCGTGGTCTCCAGCCTGGTTACAGGCCTGTCTACTGCGCTGGGCGCCGGCACCACCTTCTCCTTCGTCCTGGTCGTCGCCACGTCAACGATCGCCAGCGGATATCTGCTCTCCGCCCTTCCCGCTGAAATGCCTAGCGCCCCACGACGCACCAGTGCGCAAAAGGACGACCTGCGTCATGTCCGCACCGATCCCGCTTCGGGTGTTCCTGTCGCAGCGATCTTGCTGATAGGAATTCTTGGAGCGCTGGCCTTCGCCGGCGAAAACGCCCATCAGAGCTGGGCAGCCGTGTTCTTCGAAGACGAACTGAGCACCGGTGCGGCCCTGGGTTCCACCGCCCCTGCAGCGTTCGCTGCCGTCGTCGCCATTACCCGCTTCAGCACCGGAGAACTACAACCAGCCCACGCAACAAGAACACTGGTCCTCGGAGCCGCCGCGGCCAGTGTCGGGGCGACGATACTCGCGGCCGCACCAAACGTTATTGTTGCCGTGATCGGATTGGCAGTAGCCGCCGCCGGCACGGCGGTCCTCTACCCGACGTTGCTGGGCATCGTCTCCCGCTCCACCGAAGACGCCACCCGCGGACAGGCAACCTCCCTCCTCACCACGATCTCCTACCTTGGATTCCTCCTGGGTCCCGTCTACGTGGGCCTGTGGTCCGAAGCTGCAGGACTGCGCGCAGCGATGGCCGCCATAGCAGCCCTGTGCGCGGTCCTACTCGTCCTCACACCGATCCTTTTGCGATTCCGGCGGAAGCTCATCGACCCCACACCGCCCGTCGTGAATGCCGCCCACCACCCGAAAAAGGATGACGATGCTCGAGAACATGATCTGGCTGAACGAACCAGCCCAATGGACAAACACCACAGACTCACTGACCGTGACCTCTGATCACGACACAGATTTCTGGCAGGAGACTTTCTACGGCTTCAGCCACGACACAGGACACTTCCTCCACCGTGAGGTGGCAGGCGACTTCACGGCTACGGTAACGTTCACCGGCGACTTCACGACGCTCTATGACCAAGCCGGACTCATGGTCCGAGCCAACAAGCGAACCTGGCTGAAAACCGGTGTCGAATACACCGATGAAGCACTCCACCTCAGCACCGTAATCACCCACGGCGCATCGGACTGGTCCGTAATGTCGCTGCCGAGAACCCCGGACGAGATAACGATGCAAGTAACCCGCCAAAGCAATGTTCTTCAGACCCAGTACCTCCAACCCCACGGGATGATCGGTCAGTGGCGCATGCTACGCCTTGGATACCTACCGCTCGAAGACTCCTGCCAGGTCGGAGTGATGGTGTGCTCCCCAAAACGCGGAGGACTCCACACCCGCTTCACAAATTTCAACATCACCCCAGCACAGCGCATCGACTTACACCCTCACCAGGAACACTGACGCAAAAATAATTGGTCAATGGAAGAAACGAACCGTACCCGACGAAACATGGTGCAGTGATGTGGATAAGGTGATCCTGGCCCAACGTTCACGCATGAAACGGCCGAAGCTGGAAGCCAGCAATGTCTTGCTAGCCCCGACCTCCCTTGACACGGCGTATCCGTCGTCAAGAAGCGCCAGGAAGAGTTTCGCATCCTTTTGAGTGGAGACCTCAATGATTTGCCACTCATCAGCCACGATGCCGTCCGACCGTGTGCTCGTTCTCGGGCGCAGGTAGGCAATCGGCCTGGTAGACGCCGGGGCATATCCGTCCCTCAGCAGTAGGTCAACGAGGCTTTGTGATGGCGTGGTTGCGATAAGAGTTGGGTGGTGTTGGGTCGGGAACTGTCTGAGTACGCTAGGCAGCGCCTCAACCGACTCTTCGTCCAGGCCTTCGACTGTGTTGAGGAATCCATACTCTTCGGCGGTTGCCATGCTGGCCCGCAGCCCGCCGTGTAAAAAGGCCTCGAACCGTCACAAGAAGCCCCGCGAGTCGCTAGGTGGGTCCAGATCGGGCCGTCACCGTGGGGCCACTTGAACGTGTCATAGTCAGCCCTTCTACGGTATCCGGCATAAGCGAAGCATAACTTCAACTGATCAGCTGTGTGGCTGCAACTATTACGGTCCGGGTTCGGCTGCGCTCACTGGTTCATCCTCCGTAAGTACTGAACCCAGGCGGGTCGCTTAAAGTTGGTGGGGCCGACTTCTGCACCACACAGTTACCGGCCCCGTTGTTCCTTCTGGTTTTCCCTGCGAAAGGAAATCTGGTTTTAGCCTAGCGGTTTCTCCTCGCGAGGCATCTGCCTCGCCGTTTGTGGTGTGATGCGCTGGAGGAGTGCGTCATGGCTTTGTTGCAGCGTGTCGGCCCGGGCGCGAGCGGCTGCCAAGTCAGTAGCGAGCGTGCCAGCGTCGGAGCGGGAACGCTCAGCGGCGGTTTCCGCTTGATGGGCACGTTCCTCCGCGTCCTCCACCCGCCTCACGGCGGCTGCGAGTTCCGCGTTCAACGCCGCGGCCTGAGCATTCTTTTCGTTGGTGATCCGATCGAGGTCTGCCACGAGCTCGGCCAGCTCAGTATCTTTGTCGTGGCCCTCTTTCACCCAGCGGGCTTCGAGGGCTGCATGCTGCTCGGCAGCCAACGCCACAGCATCAGCCCACACCGATCCGACCAACCGCGCCGCCTGCTCCAGTAGCGGTTGCGGTGTAGCGACGATCCGTGAGCCGGCAACAGCGCTCTCTTCCCTCCACGCCTTCAAATACCTGGTGGCGTCGGCGTTAGAGACTCCCGCGGCTTCCCGGACACTAGACACCGTGGGGTTACGCTCAGCACTGATTTTCTCGGCGGCGGCATACACCCTGTCCCTGGCAGACCCCGTCGGGCTAACTTGCTCACTCATCACAGCGGACCACTCTCGAAGTAGTAGGAATAGTAGTAATCCTACTACTATTCCTCTACGTTTGCTATCTCTGCCGCTTTGGTTGTGCCAGGAGGACCCGGATTCACCGGGGATCCGGTTCAGTGCGGCACAGCGGATCCCCTCTTGGCGGGGATAACTTAGCCCCCAATGCCGGCCCATAGGGCCCGAGGGTCGAGGGTTTAGCTGTTGGGCTGATGCTTGGCGTCGGTCCAGATGAAATCTGGACGTGAGCCGTTCAGCTGCAGGGGCATGTTCTCGGCCAGGGCTCGCTCTGCGGTGGTATCTGGCGCGTAGGTCAGGGTGTGTGCTGGCTGGATGAGATCGGTGCCGGGCATGGTGTGTCCCCTGTTCTCTGGATCGCTGATAGTTGTTTCACTGTATCGGCCTGTCCTCTAGGGCGTGTCTCCTTATTGTTCGGTGAGGTCTTTGGGATGCTGGTGGTATGTCACGTACTGCTGTTTTGTCGGATGCTCAGTGGGCTCGGATTGAGCCGTTGATGCCAAGCTCGGACGGAAGCCCGGGCCGCCCCTTCAACAATCACAGGCTGGTCGTTGAGGGCATCGTTTATCGGTTCCGGGCAGGAATCCCGTGGCGGGATCTGCCGGAGTGTTTCGGGTCGTGGAAGACGGTGTGGAAACGCCACCGCCGGTTCAGCAGCGATGGCACCTGGGACAGGATCCACACCCAGTTGCTGGCAGAAGCTGACGCGGCAGGGATGATCGATTGGGAGGTTTCCGTGGACTCGACAGTGAACCGGGCTCACCAACACCCAACCAACCTTCCGCGCACCACAGGGGGACCTGTCGAATTACATGAAACTGCGCGAGGAGCCTCCTGACCACGCGATCGGCCGCTCCCGTGGCGGGTTGACGACGAAAATCCATCATCTCTGCGACGGGAAAATGCGGCCGTTGGTGATGCTCATCGGACCGGGCCAGGGCGGGGACTCACCAATGTTTCCGCTCTTGCTCGATGCGTTGCACGTCCCGCGGATAGGCAAAGGCAGGGCTCGGACCAGGCCGGACCGGGCGTTGGGAGATAAGGCGTATTCTTCCAAAGCTAACCGGAACCTCCTGCGTTCCCGCGGGATCCCGGAACGCTCCGACCAGCAAGCGAACCGTAAACGCCGCGGCCGCAGTGGTGGAAGACCCGTCGGTCTCGACAGGGAAGCCTACAAACGGCGCAACGTCGTTGAACGTTCCTTCAACACCTTCAAACAATGGCGCGGTCTGGCCACCCGGTACGACAAACTCGCCCTCACCTACCGCGGAGGAGTCGTACTCCGAGCCATCACTATTTGGCTCAAAGAATTAGGAGACACGCCCTAGTGGCTTGTCCTGCGTTGGCTTGTCCTGCGTTGGGTTGTTTTGGGGCGCCGGTGGACTGGTGGCACGGCTGGATCCCGGGTGGGAGCAGACGGTGTGTAGGTGCGGCGACCGGAGGAGCGAAGCGGGGGAGGTCGCCGCCGCGCATCCTGGCCGGTGATCGTGGAAGTGCGTAGAGCGGGGCCGGGAACCTGTCGTGGTTCCCGGCCCTGCCGTAATTGTTAGTGCTGGTAGGCCGTTTTTTGGCTCTTGGTGCATTCAGCGATGACGCCGGTGCCGGTGAATTTCAGCAGCAGCGCTGCGAGTCGGCTGCCGGGGTCGGCTTCTTGGGCTTTGGTCAGGTACAGGTGGGCGATTGATCCCTTGCCCTTGTACCAATTGATCCAGCCGAGCAGGGTAAATAGTGGTGCTCGGGCTTCGTTCGGGGTGAACGGGAGTAGGTCGGTGGCGAGCTGTTGCACGGCATCGACTCGGCTCCAATCGGGTCGGCCAACGAATCGGCCGATCAGGGTCAGAGTCGTTTCGTGGGGGTCGTTGCTGGTGTTGATGGTGTCCGCCATGATCCGGTCCCGGACGTTCGGGGCGTGGAGTGCTGCGACGAGCTGCACCGCGGTTTCCTCGGTCGGGGTGGTTCCGGTGGTGTCCTGCCAGAGGGCCCGGTTTTCGGTCATCACGGGAGTTGTCCAGTCGGTGGGGTCGATCTCTGCCCAGCCGGTCACGGTTTCCGCGATCCGGTTCAGAACGGTTTCCGCGTGTCCGCCGGTAAATACTGGGTCCGTCACGGTGTCCCTTTGCGCGTTGGAGCCGTCAAAGATCAGTCGGGCATTCAGGGCGCTGTCGGCGATTTCTGCCAGCGGGTGCGTGGTGCAGCAGTCCTCGTCGTCGCAAAAGTAGGTCATCCAGTGCTCATCGGTGACGAGCCAGCTATCACGGATATTCATGCCCGCGGCGTGTAGCGCCGTATCGAGGGCTTGGGCGTGGGTGGTGAATGGTTTTACACCGTCGGTGGTGGGCTGGTTGGTGTAGAGGATGAACAGGGAGCCGTCAGCGTCTTGATCGTTGGCGAGGTAGCCAATGACTGACGCGGCGATCGCTTCCGGGTTGCCTTCTTGGTGCGCGTCGATGCGCAGCGTCACGCCGAGCTGCTTGCCGTGCATGGTCATCAGCACGAAGGATTCACGCGGGGCGAATCCGAGGGTGTGCGGGACGTAGGCCAGAATGTCAGCCGGGGACGTGACGGCGATGGGTGAGTTGTTCATGGTGGTGCTCCTTTTCGCAGTGGCGGGGGTCGGTGGTGGGGCTTCTAAAAGTGGTGGTCCAGTAGTTGGCCCTTCCCCCGTTGTTTTTGCCTGCTGGCGAAGCATGGCGTAGCTGTGTCTGTCGGAACCTGGTCAACCCGTAGGGCAAGAGAGCGGGGCAAGGTGGGAGGAAATAAGCGACGTAGGAGCGCCGGACACGGTGGGTTGATCGCGTAGCGGCGTAGCCGTTGAGCTGGTGGAGCAGGTACGTATGATCCGAAGGACAGCAGCAAAAAGAGAAAGATCCTGCCGGCGGCGACGTCTAGGAGCCGGCGGCAGTACAGGCCGCAGCGCAGCGAAGGTCCGCTTGTTCCTGGTGCGAGCTAGCGAGTACCTGGGGCTCTTGTTCGCCTGGGCCGGCTCCGTCCGGGACAGGCAGCACCCCCGCGCTGTGGTGGGCGGGGGCACTGGGCCGGGTGATTAGCTCACTGCCTCGGTTGGCGTTTCCGCTGCGGTTGCTGCTTCTTCGCTGGTGTGGTGGTCCCTGATCTGGGCGTAGTCGGCCTTTTGGGTCCAGCTGTACCCGGTGATGAGTGAAACGGTTTTCTGGTTGGCTCGGGCTACTTCGTGCCAGCTCCCACCAATGCGGACGTAATCGCCTTTGTTGATCTGTTCGCGGGTGTAGTTGGTGGCCTTGCCTTCGGCTATCTGGGTTTCCCTGATGCCCTGCCAGTAGGTGAGCTGGTCAAGCTCATCGGCCAACATGCCTTCAAGGTGCGCCCGGTAGTCTCCGGTGGCCGGTTTCGTCGTTTCGACGTATCCCCCGGCGAATGTGTGGGAGCTGCCGTCGATTTTGCGTTTCGTGGCGCGGATTCCGGTTTCTAGGGTTTTGATCCGTGATGCCACGGCGGCGGGGCTGTAGCGGCGGTCAGTGGTTTGTGCTGCTGTAGCGGCGCGTTCGGCGGTTGCCTTGGCTTCCTCGGTGGCTTGGACTGATTTGCCCATGGCCCGGTCTGCGGTGGCAATGGCGCGGCGGTGCCGGTTCTCTGAGTGGTGGCCTACCTTGATGGGCTCCCCACCTTCGGGCAGTCGGCGCAGCGCTGCCCGCGCTGAGTCGTAGGCCGCTGTTTCGGCGTCTTGTTTCCGGTCGGCCTTCGCGGCCAGGGCGTCGGCGCGGTCCTGCTGCCGCTCAATCTTTCCCGCTTCTACTTCGGCGGTGCTGCGGCTGGTGCGGTCAACGTCGGTTTTGACGCTGAACCCTGCCTCGGTCAGTGCTGCTGTGGTGGGGTTGATGACGTGCATTTTGGGCTGACGGTCCCGGGACACGGGCACAAACCACGCGGCGATGCTGCGGCCCCAGCGCCAGCCGTTGACCTTTAAGATGGGCGCGGTTCCATCGCCCTTGGCCGTTCCCTCGATCAGGGTTCCGGCTTCGTGGGTGTGGGTGATGGTCAGCGTTGCGGTGCTGGTGTCGGTGGTCATAACGGTGTGCTCCTTTTCGCAGTGGTGAGGGGTCCGGTGGTGGTGATCCAGCAGTTGGCCCTTCCCCCGTTGTTTTTGCCTGCTGGCGAAGCTTGCGGAGCTGTGCCTGTCGGAACCTGGTCAACCCGTAGGGCAAGAGAGCGGGCCAAGGTGGGAGGAAATAAGCGACCTTGGGAGCGCCGGACACCTTGGCTCGATCGCGCAGCGGCGTAGCCGTTGAGCTGGTGGAGCAGGTACGTATGATCCGAAGGACAGCAGCAAAAAGAGAAAGATCCTGCCGGTGGCGACGTAGGAGCCGGCGGCAGCACAGCCCGCAGCGCAGCGAAGGGCCGCTTGTTCCTGGTGCGAGCTAGCGAGTACCTGGGCCTTGTTCGCCTGGGCCGGCTCCGTCCGGGCCGGGCAGTACCCCCGCCGGTTTTCGGCGGGGGCACTACTTCCCCGGTTTAGGCTTCGTCGGCGTGGTCGGCTTCCTCGGCGGTGAGTTCTTCCTCTTCGGCTTGCACCTGTGCGAGCGTTTCCCCCGGCTCCTCCACTGGGCTGGTTTCCGCGCTTCCGTGGTTGGTGATGATGGTTTCAACGTCGCTGAGGGTGTAGCCCCATGTGGTGAGCTGGGTCAGGTAGTGCTTAGCGGTGCCGCTCGGGTTGCGCCATGACTGGCGGGTGAGGCTCTTCTCGAATCCTGCGAGGACGACGGCGAGGGTGTTGGTTTCGTGGCGTCCGGTGGGCTTGGCGGTGATCTTCGCCAGCTCGCCGTAACCGTCTTTGCCTCCGAGTAGTTCGGCGGCGAATCCGGTGTGCTTGGAGAGGCCGTCAGCAACGGTGTAGGAGTGCGCTCCCATTGACTGGGCGATAAAGCGTAGGGCGTTCTTCGGGGCCGTCTTGGGCTTGAGTAGGGTTTTGAGGAAGTCCACGCGGACCGTTTCGGCGGCGTCCCATGCTTTATTGTTTTCGATCACGCGGCGGCGTTCTGCTTTCTCGTCCTCGGTCATTGGCCCTGTCCGGGTGGCGCCGGGTTTGGTGAATCCTGCTGCTTTCCAGTCGGTGTTGATGAGGGTTATCCGTACTTCGCCGTTGTAGCTGATTCCTATGTGCGCGGCGTCCGCGTCGTCGTCGGTGAGTGGTTCACCGTCGATGGTGCGCAGGTCGCGGATATTCGCCATGGGACCTTTGTAGTCGTAGTAGTTCAGATCCTCGGCAACTATTTTGAGTCCCTGAGTGGTGGCGGTGGCCGCTGCTTCGGCCATGAGCGCGGCGCGGGTGCGGTCGTCGCGGAGCCGTTGGGCGGTGTGGTCAAAGCTCTGCGGGTTGTGCGCGGCGGTGGTTTCGAGTTTGGTGATTGCTTCTGCGTCGCCGCTGAATTCTTCGATAACTGCGGCCTTGTCCAGTGTCATGCCTTGGGCGAGTGCTGCGCTGGCGGTGTCGTCGGCCCGGACTTTCAGTGCCGCGTCCACGGTGGTCTTTTTCGCGCCGGTCTTTTTCGCGATCTGGGTAGCTGAGACTCCGAGTAGGGAAAGCTGGTGGAACGCTTCGGCGCGGTCGTTGTCGGTGAGTCCTTGGCGCTGGTCGTTTTCCACGACCTGCTTAGCTAATCTGTCGGCTTCTGTGAGGCTTTCGACTACGTAGACGGGCATGAGGTCGAGCTTCGCTTCTACGGCGGCGAGGGTGCGCCTCTGTCCGTACAGGACGTGCACTCCCCCGCTTTCGGTGCGGTGGGCGACGACTGGCTGGATTACTCCGTGTTCTTTGATGGAGGCCAGGAATGCTTTGTCGAGCTGCACATCAGCGCGAACGTTGGCATCAATGGTCAAGGTAGTGGGATCAATCATTTCGAGAACAGACATAGTAGTGGTGCTCCTAGTTCGCAGGGTGTGGGCGGGGAACCGGTGGTGACCAGCAGTGTGGGTTCCTCTCCCCATTGGTTTTTGCCTGCTGGCGGAGCATCGCGTAGCTGTTCCTGACGGAGCAGTGCTCAACGCCGTAGGTGCAAGGGTGGATCCATCCTGGAAGGAAATAAGCGACGTAGGAGCGCCGGACAGGATTGATGTGCCTGTAGCCGGCGCCAGCCGGTTGACGCTGTGGAGCAGGTACTTATGATCCGAAGGACAGCAGCAAAAAGACGATTGTTTAGGTCTTTACAGCCCGAACGCAGAGAGGTCACTTAGGTTGGCCTGGTGAAACGGATGAGGCTCAAAACCGTGACCATTTGGAGTCTCACAGATACAGAATCGCCTGCAAACGTGGTCCTGAAATTGCCAAAGTAGGCAGCTAACTTGCCTCCGGCGATTGTTGCGAACACCAGTTGGGTATGCCCGATCATCCGGCACGCCAGTCCAAGGTATTCCCGTCAGTGGACAAGGTCAGGCTACCTCGCATGAGGGAGCCTGACCTTCAGCTCGTGACCCCTGTGATTTACCGTTCGCCGCTCGAACCTGATGCAGAAGCCCATCGCGCACGCCGCGGCCACGATTTCTACCGGGGCATTCGCTGCAGCCCGCGGATACTACGGGATGCCGATCGAGCACGAGTTGCGCATTAAGCGCGGAACCCTGGCTCTTGAAAGCATCCACGGCATTAACACCCCGTCCGAAGCCGATGACAACAACGGAAACTAGCCGTCGACGGGCCTACCGCGAGGCATTTCGTTCGGATCAGTACTGAACGGCTCTCCGTCGTTGTACAGCTCCTCCAAACGGGTGCACTCCTGGTCGATGAGCGATGAGATGAAGTCAGACAATGACTTGTACTTGGTCAGATGTCGTGTCTCTAGGTATGTCGAGCGCAGCCTGCGATGGCTCTCCTTGGAATGGTAGAACGAATCCTTGACGGGCTTATCCTCCGGTGACTTCGTCACGGGAGGAGCAACAACCTCAGCAGCAGGTGTAGCAACCGAGGGCTCTGCAACAGCCACCGGCGCCTGGGGTGCTGGAGTGACCACGGCAGGTGCGGCCTGCGCTACCGGCTCTGGCTGCTGGGCGAGCTGCCCAGCGGGCGTGGGATCCACGACCGGCGCAAGAGCCGGCTTCGCAGCAGGCTCAGGTGATACCTGCTGCTCTGCTGTCATATCTTCGACAACGCCGCGCTGCGCAGCCTTCCCCAGGCGTCCGCGTTTCAAAGCATCGAGAGGGTTTGTGCCTCCTCCCCTGCTAGGGGCCGGATCGGTCCTCATGCTTCGCTTTCTTTCCAAATTGCTTCGGCAAGGCGCTGCAGATCATCTCGGAGAGGCCGGGTCGCTGAACCGAAGTTCCTCAACGGCTGCGCTGCGGCCTGTGCCCTCGCAAAAAGCTCCCGGTCGGGCAGGTGAGGCGAGAAAACGGCGTCGCCGAAATCCTTCTCTACCCGGTCGATCCAATGGACCTGGTCGCTGCGGCCCTTGCGGACCTTGTTGATGATCACGCCGATGACTTCGATGTCCTCATTAAGGCTGTCCTGAACTTCACCGATGGTCGCGACGATCTCGGTCAGCCCTTCGACGGACGAAACCCGCGGCTCGGTCACCAGCAGGGCGTGGGTGGCAGCGGTGAGTGCATTGATGGTGAGGAGTCCGAGCGACGGAGGGCAGTCGATGAGGACGATGTCGAACACGTCGGAGACACCCTTGAGGGAGGTCTTCAGCCGGTGCTCTCTCGCCATCATGGAGTCACGCTCCCGGGATGCAAGGTTACGCTCGGAGGCAATCAGGGAGATAGGTGGGTAGTCCTCCCCCTGCTCTGTGCGTGGCAGCCAAGCATCGCCGGTGAAGATGATTGCGTCGGCAGCTATGCCGGGTGCGATTTTCTGGTTCTGTTCCGCGTCACCGTATAGGACGTCGTTGAGAGTGAACTCGGGGTTGTCGATTCCCAGGGCCGAGGTGGTGTTCCGCTGAGGGTCTGCATCGATTACGAGTACGGTCTTGCCCAGATTCTGCGCAAAGACCTCGGCCAGACCTGTGACGAGGGTGGTTTTACCTACCCCGCCTTTCTGGTTGCAGACCGCTATCACTCGTGCCGGCATGTCCCGGAACCTCTCTTAGCCAAATGGATCGTTGCAGCACCAAACCAGCGGGTAGCAAAAATCCACCGGCCGGCACCGATGTTCACCAGAGTAGCGCCGGGGTGACTCCCCCGTGTGAGCCACGCCCGGTGCAACTGGAAACTATTTCCAATTGCAACCCTAACCCTAATGCCCCTATTACAACCGTTCGTGTCATCAGAAGTATTAGGGGCATTAGTTCTATTGCTCCTGTTAGAGGCATTCCACCTAATAGGGGCATTAGAAGCATTGGTGCCAGTTCGTGGTCCCCATGCTCCAGATCGACCATCAGCTATCAGCGGCGCCATCACCCCTAATGGGGGCATTAACCCCATTGCCGGTTCAAGCAGTAACACCCCTATTAGAGGCAATGCTACTGATAGGGGTGTTGGTTGTATCGGGGTTGCTGACGCCTGTGCTGCTCGGCCGACTAGACGCTTGGCGAGCGGGACTGCTTCCCTGGGCTCCCCGGTGATCAGCAGTAGATTCCGTCGCCAGATCAGTGAAGCCCATCCACTGCCGATGAAGTCCACAGCCCTAATACCCCTATTAGTTCCATTGCTTCCAAGAAAGGGGGTGTTAGTTCTGTTACTTCTGTAAGGTACGTTGCGGGTGTTAGTTCTGTTCACTTTTTGGCGGTCTCGCATGTGTTATTTCCGTTAAGGATGTTGTCTCCTGTTACTTCCAATAGTTCTGTTAGTGCTTTCTAGGGTTAACGCCACCATTAAAAGATGCAGGAAAGCTGATTACTTGGATGGGCGGGAACACCCACATTGGCACCGTTAGATCTAATAGGGGCATTAGAGCTGATGGTTCCCTTGCCTCTGTTGCCACCAAAGGGTCTACGAAGTTAGGGAGCGGGATCGGTCGCAATGATTCTGGATGGCCATCTGAAGTCATTGCGTCGTTCTACGGCGTAGTGATAAAAAAGTGGAGCTTCGGCTCAGGGCATCACCCCCAGTGGGGCATTGGCGATGAACCTTTATGGTCCGTTAGAAGGTCCTAATGGAACCGTTGGGTTCTTCATCCCTAATAGGGGTATTAGTTCTGTTGGGTTTGTTAGTACCAAGGCAGAATGACGGGGGAGTGCCTAGCCGGCACGGGCAGAGAAGGCCAGGTCCGCGAGCTCCCAGTCGTCGGGTGGTCGTTCGTAGGCGTCCCAGGGGTAATCCTCGCCGGGGGAGAGGGGCTCCAAGGTGGCTAGGATTCGGGAGCCCAGCCATTGACGCCACCGAGCTCGTTCGGCTCGGTGGCGGGCTATCTGTGCGTGTACTTGGTCCATGACACCTAGCTGCTCAGCGATCAGGTCCAAATTGGTAGTGGTGTTCACTGACCATACGCCGGCGGGGGAGCGGGTAGTAAGGTTCCAGGCTGCCAGGATCTCAAGCGCTTCGCTAACGGCTGTGCGGCTCAACCCGGTGGCCCGAACCAGCTCGGCGGTACTGCGGGGGAGTGGGGCCCGTTCCAGTTCCTCATACACGTACGCGGCTGGCAGTCCGAGTTCACGAAAGGCGGCCCGCAGCGCGTGGATCTTGCCTTTCCTCCATGCCAGGCTGCTCGCTGGTTCGATAAGGTCCTCGGGAATGGTGAGCATGTACTGGTCGCCGTGAGTTCCCTTGCCACGCTCGATCAGGGTGACCAGGGCATCTGACTCAGTTCTAAGTTCCCGGAGGTGGGCAGCGACGGTCGTATGATCTTGGCCGGTGGCGACGGCGTAGGAGCGGGAACCGAATTCAATGAACCTGCTTCCGGTCATCCTGGCGGCGGCGCCCATGGCCCGGAGCAGCATCCGACGAACCAGTCCTGACCTGGACCCGTGATAGCGATGTTCAGCGATTGTGAGGGCATTGCGCCAGTTGAGGATGAACTGGTGTTCGGCGGGACTTTCATTTGAATTGGCGGCAAGAGAATTACCACCCTGTAACCCTGCCCCGTGTGAAGGTAGCCGGCTTGTGGGGGACTTATGGGTATTGCTCTTTGCTGGTTGATTGGCCTGTTTCTTGTCGAGCTTCCGTTGGGTCTGGATGAACCTGAGGACGTTATCCCAGTCCGCTTTCATGGATTTGAACCGGGACGGTCCTCGGTAGCGGCTATAGAACTGGGCGAGGCCCGGCCAGATCCCTGTGCGGACCCGCAGTTCGACGTCGGTGAGTTTCATCCCGGATGCGGCGGCCGCGGTGATGACAGCCATTCGGGCTTCGGACGCTGACGAATAGCGTGCGGTGTCGTACACGCCGTGTTGGGCGATGTCGAGGATCCGGTGAGATAGCCCAGCGACCGGAGACGTGTCCAGGGAGCGGTCTTCCTTCTCCCCGGTGATGGCACTCGTGTACGGCTCAACGATGCGCATCTGCCGGACGGCGTTGATCTCCGCACCCAGGTCCCCAATGAGGGCTTCCCACACGCCAGCACTATTCGGCCGGCGGACGACGTCGTAGGCCAGGTTCAGGCTCATATCCAGTTCCTGGTAGCCGCCGGTCTTGTGCCGGGATCCGGGCACGCGCATACAACCTTGCTTGAGGTTCTGGTGCTGGGATTTATCGAGGCTCGGGCAGGAGGCTCCGAGGGCTTCAACCAGGTCGCGGGCCTCCGAGAATCCGACACGCCGAGCCAGCGGGACATAAATATGGCGTCCACCACTGGGAGAGTGGTCCGCGATCCAGCGTGCCCCGTGGCGGTGCAGCCAGGTGGTCACATGCCGGACGTCAGCGTCTACTTGGGCCTGCCCTGCGGGTGCCACATCGAAGTCCAGGAAGATGGCTGCACAGGTACCGTCAGGGCCGAAAATCCTTACGGCAGCTGGGGATGAGGGCAGCTGGTCGGTGAGGTCGCGTTCGCTGTTCGCCGGGTAGGACTTACCGCGGTCACGGGAAATTTTTACCCGTGCCTGACCGGCTAACGGGCGGGCAAGAGCGTTCCAAGCTTCGGCTGGGGTCCCGTTGACGGGCGCGACACGCGGCAGAGTGTTGCCGTGATGGTCTGGAAACGCGATTGAGCGCTGATGTACTATGGCAATAATCCCTTCAGGGGGATAGGTCTAGGACCTTCCGTCGTGATGGCGGGCAAAAGAGGAACCTGGCCCTCCTGCGGTAACTCGTAGGAGATCTGAAGTACCAGCTCTCCGGAGTTTGGTTGGGCCCTAAGTAAATAGAGCTTCGGTTCGCTTACTTATGAATCACCTTTCCTTTCTTTTGTTTGTTGAGTTGAGATTGGCTGTATCCGTCTAGCCGGCAAAACTTGCCGGATACGAGCCACAAGCTTGGAAGGCCCGCTTCGTGCGGGCCTTCACTTGTTTAAGAGGCCATTCGCCCTAATGGAAGGGGCTGTTGAATGTCCAGATTGCTGCAGTCACGCTTTTGTAGATCACGGTCAACCATCTCCGCAAGCAGATCGCTGACGGTGATGCCTTCGGCCTTGGCGATGGCAACGACTAGGTCGCGGCGTTCTCGGGGAAGGCGGGTCCCAACGAAAATCCGGTCGCCTTTGCTGCGCTGCCCGCCCCCGCGGTTTCCTGTTGCTGTCATCGTCTTGTCCTTTTAATCTCGTGCCGGGGGACCGACTGGGCGGTTTACCTCAGCTGCCATGCTGACCGTGTGAGATGTGTTGCTGTTTCCAGTTGACATGAAGCTATCACGCAAGGCAGCCGAACTCTGGGACCGGATGCAGTTTCCAAATTTTTCCGGCACACCTCCTTCCGATGCCCGAAAAATAGGGGCATTCGCGTCATTTTGGTCAATCCCTTATTCCACGCGGAGTTTCTGGCGCCACCGCCCAATGGGACTAATGCCCCTATTTGCCGCACCCGCGACGTTGGGGTCGTTAAATAAAACTCTTCGGCGTGTCGCATACGGCGCGGCGGAGGAGTGTGGCGCAAACAAGCCTCTGCGCATGTGCGCTTGTTTCCATTTGATGAGAGGGATGTCACGCGACCGTGTGGCTTCATCACAGTCCTTGCGCTACAGCCGCGGCGGCGGCGAGCCAGGCACGCTGCGAGGGTGGTTTCAGAGCGGCGTATCGGATGCGTCCGGCTTTGAGTGCCTGGTCGTAGGGGACTGTGACGACGCGGCGCACCAGCGGTGCGAATCCGTCAGCGATACGGCGGGCTTCGGCGCCGTCCTCGGCCTTCCACTGGGAAATGATGACTACCGCGTTAGCGGCCAACTGCGCTGAGTGCTCATCCCGCGCCGCGAGGGTTTGCAGGGTGAGTTTCGCGGCCTCGGCCCGGTCCTCCATCGTTGTTGTGGGGATCACGAGCTGGTTGGTGTACCCAATCATGGCCCGCCAGTTCGCGGCCCTCGCGGTGTTCCCTGAGTCCATGACGATCATCCGGTAGTACTTAGCGGCCACGGAGTGAACGGCGTCCACTTCGTCGGCGGAGATCTCGTGATCTCCTTCGTCGTTCTCATCTGAGCGCAGCACATCGTACTTGTCCTCGGTCTGGTGGTGAACATAGTGCGCCAGCAGAGCGTTGTGGGCGGTGGGGGAGAGCAGCTGCTCTTTATCGCGCAGCAGATCCAACACGCTTGACGTGTGCGGGCCTTGCTCGGTCCGCCAGCCTAGAGTGCCTTGGTTCTCGTTGTTATCCCACGCGAGGACACCGCCGCCGCCATAGCGGGCGAACACTGCCGCCAAGGCTGCAACAGTCGGCGTCTTGTTCGCCCCACCTTTACGGTTCACGACGGCAATAGTGCGCGGTCCCGGCCAGTGCTGAGAGACAGCGTGAATATCGGCGCGTTCGGCCATTTCCGACTCAGACGGGCCCATACGCAAACCCATCCGGCTCATAGCACCACGGAATCCCTGAGTAGCTGGCTGCACCACAGGATCACTGACCAGAAAAGATGTGTCTTTGAGGGTGCGGCGGGTAGGAACCTCGGAAACTGAAAGGGCCGGCGCTTCCGAGGCGCTTGGTACGGCGGACGTTGGGGCTGTGTCCGGGCTGACAGCCTGCGGGAGCTGCGTAGCTGCTGACTGTGGCTCCTGTACCGCTGGCGCGGGTAATGAGGACGGCACTGAGGTTATCGGTGGCACAGGGGCACTGGGAGCCTCCTGAGCCGGTACGGCTGGTGCCGTTGGTTCCGGGGCGGCGGGCTCGATAGGAGGCAGCGGCCTCTTGATCGTGTCCTCACTAACCGTGTCGTCTACGTGGATGACTGGAGGGGCCGTAGTGGTGACGGGCGTTTCAGCCCGGCGTCTGCGGCCTTTGGTTTCAGCGGCGATTTCATCGATATCCCCGTCCGGGTGGACCACGAGTTCACCGTCTCCCTCTGGGCCTTCGGTGTAGACGCGCACCGGGCGACTGAGGACACCGGCCAGATCAATGACGATCGTCATAGCCTCGCGCCGCAGCGTGGTTTCGTCGGGGGCGTCGATGGGCCGGGAGTTCCCTGATATCACGACCTCTCCGGTGCCGTTGGCCCGGACAATGGCTCGTACATGGGGGAAGGTCGAGACTTCAACCTGGTCAATGGTCATGGTGCTGGTTTCCTTACGTCAGAGGCGTATCGGTAAGAGCGGATTCGTTCGGTCAAGCGGTAAGTCGTTCGGAACTTAGTTGGGCTATTTGGTGCCTTCGGGCGGGTAGAGCCGGTTCACTTTCCACGGCTCATCCTGACCTTGGCGCAAGAGCTGAACCCCGTAGTCGCCTATGTCCGTCGGCACAGTGGCAATCACTCCGAACCCGTTGGTTTCATCAATGTCTAGGGTCGCGGGACCGGTCACTTCGGTCACGGGCACGTTCGCCGGGTCCACCGCGGAATAGGAGGTGGTGGCGTCGGGGGTGAGCCAGCGGGCGAAATCGTTAGCCCACTGGGTTTCCTCCACGTCGGGGCGGGCGAAGTCCGCTAACGCGTCCTCAGCTACTTGTTTGGCCGCTTCCTCGTCCTCGGGAGTCCACTCGGGATTCTCGGGCACCTGGTCTGTATCTGGTGCCTGGGGGCCGTCTCCGACGCTCTGCGAGGGCGTGTAGGTGCTCCTCGGGGTTGGCGTGGGTTGAGGCGTGGTGGTTTCCTCGCTGCCGGAGCTGGTCTGGTCGCCGCTGAAACACGCAGTGCAGAGCAGCACGGTCGCGGCAGCGAGGCCTAGAGCAATGGGACGAAAGTGCTTGGTGCGAGAGCGGTTCATCAGGTGTTCTCCTTAGTCGTCGCCGGGGAAGTAGAGGTAAGTGCTAACCTCGTCGGGCTGAATGTTGCGGGTGCTGTATTGGTGATCGTTGGGTGGTGCCATGCCGTTGTATTCCTCGATCGCCACGGTGCCGTCGTTGTTGATTCCGGCGACGATAGCGACGTGACCGACCGAACCGGCTCCGCCAACGTTGGCCGCGTAGTAGGCCACGGCTCCGACCTGGGGTTCCTGCCCGCTATCCCAGCCTTGGCGGTGCCACGCGCTAAGCCACTGTTCGGCGTTGCCAAGGGTGAGGTCTGAGTTGTGGAACTTCCACGGGTCGCTAGTAACGCCGGCCATGGCGTTCAGCCGCCACAGGGCAAAGTCAGTGCACTCCCTGTTGTACATACCCAGCGGGGACACAGCACCTGGTGGGCAGGTTCCGCCGATCACGCAGTAGGGCGGGTTCGGCCAGGGCAGATCGTCGCCAACGCCTGCGAGCTGCGGACCCTCGGTGAGGCAGGCATCGAGTCCTTCAATGTCAGCGACGGCGGCAACCACGTCGATAGCGTCCACCCAATGTTGTTGGTAGTGGAAGGGGTCTGCGTTGCGCTGTACCTGGTGGGCGGCTTCGCTGGGGGTCAGGGATTCCCAGCCGTCCACGTCTTGGATGGCGGTGAAAAAGTTGGTGGAGCTGGTCGTTGGATCCATCCGGTCTTCGTAGGATCCCCACGTACCGTTATCGCGTTGCTGGAAGAGGCCTCGGCTATCCGGGCCGGGGCCGTCGCCCCGGTCAAGGACCTGGAGGCTGGATTCGCCCATCGCGGTCATGACGCCGATGGTCTGAGCTTTCACGCTCACATCCAGTGCGTCGCCTGCGCTGACGATCAGGGCGGCGTTGACCAACTGCTCACCGGAATATCCCGCAATGGCTTCCGTGGGTAGATACTCGGGGTCTATCTCGGACCTGCCTACCTCTGACCTGTCGATGTCTGTACGGGTAGCGGGGGTGCACTCACTCGCTGACGCGGGTTGTTCGCTACCGTTGAGGAGCACCACGATGAGAATCAGGCCGAGAAACAGTGCTGAAACCAGCGCCAGCGCCGTATACATGAGACCTTTAGACTGCATCCACTACCTCGCATCACCACTCACCAGCACTCACACTCTTACAGTTTTTATCATAACGTGCTTTTTGTGAAGTACCGGATGGGTGGTTGGTTAGGATGAACCTGTCAGCTCCCCGTCCGGAAGGCCCATCGCATGCCCCTCGCCGCGCATGAGTTTCAGCGGTGGTCTGATGCCCGGATTCCAGGGCAGAGCGTCCGGGAGATCTCCCAGGCCACGGGAATTAAGTGGACTACCTTGCATCAGCAGATCGTGCGGGGAAAAGTAGCCGAGGCCACGGTCGTGGCAGTGGCCCGCGCATATGAGATGGCGCCGCTGTCCGCGTTATCTGACTTTGAGCTGTACGCCGACCTCGCCTCGGGCGTGAAACCGCCAACCAATGCCGAGCTGATCAGCCAAATCCACTACCTGGATGTCCTGCGCGAAGTTCTCGTCCGGGCCGATGAGCTGCTGCCGTTCATGCCCGGTGACCTCAGAGCTTTCCCCCACACAGATTCGACCCGGGCCTGGATCGACGCCATTGATCCAGGGGATCTGCGCACAGCGATGGCAGCCCGCCTCGGAGTCACCTCCTCAACGTTCTCTTCCCGGCTGAAACGAAATCTCCCTGCCGAGATTGCCGTCGACGTCGCCCGGTACGCAGGAGTGTCCCTGGCGAGCGGATTGGTCGTCACCGGGTTACTGACCGAGAGCGAGGGCGGCTGGCCACCGGATGCCCGCCTCGGGGGCTTACAAGCCTTGACCGATAGTGACCTCTTGACCGTGGCCACCCAAAAACTTTCCGTACAAAACCGCAAATACTGGGGGCGGGACCACGACCGATCCCGGGCCAAGGAGATGTGGGAGAACCTCGGATGAGTGAACTCACCGCAGCAGCCCTTCTCATCCTGTGCCTGGTCCTGGCCGTCCTTCGCGTTCCGGCGGCGCTCAAAGGCAAGAACCGGGCCACCCTCGCCGCGTTCGTCTTGGTCAGTGTGGTCATCGCCCTGGCCATCCCGGGAATCTATCTTCCCGTCGATCAAGCCCTCGGCGGGGTCAACGCCGCCAACCTGATTTCACGGCTGACCCTGAACGTGGTCTTCGTCCTCGTCGGACTGCGGGTAGCCGATGCCCTGGCCTGCCGCCCCGTGCGCAAGGCAATCACCGGGGCATGGGGGCGGCGCGTCTTCGCGGGCACCTCACTGGCCATCATTGCCATGTTCTGGTACGCCGATGTCCCTGTCTCGTCGATGGGGCTCAACGCCTACGCCGATCAGTTCTGGGTCGAAATGTACCGGCTGGCGAGCCGGGTCTACCCGGCCTTCATCGCAGTATTGCTGGTCCCGTGGACTTTCCGGGCAGCACTGGAGAAAACAGCTCTTCCCG
Source organism: Arthrobacter sp. CAN_A212 (assembly GCF_015752345.1). Classification (NCBI taxonomy): domain Bacteria; kingdom Bacillati; phylum Actinomycetota; class Actinomycetes; order Micrococcales; family Micrococcaceae; genus Arthrobacter; species Arthrobacter sp. CAN_A212. The sequence goes on along the minus strand of NZ_JADOUT010000018.1, from coordinate 44,378 downwards.
TGCTGCGCGTCGCGTCGGGCTTGTTTGCGACCGGATTCGGACTGGTCTCCATCCTCCCGGTCATCCTTCTGGTCGACATGTGGATCGATGTTCACCTGGTAGTGGACGTCGTGGTCTACACGGCGCTGGCAGTCGTCGCTATCGCGCCGACCATTACCTGGGCCTCAAGACGCCACTACGCCAACAAAGAAAAAACCCTCATCACCGCGACCCGCTGACCCGCTGACCAAGGTTCCTCATCCGCGCAATAGTCTCATTTCGCGCAGCAGCCCTGAACCGGGTACATACTCACCTGTTCTGGGCGGTGATCCTGGTTCGTTTACGCGGTGACCAGGGCGAACCCAGCACCGATGAGCAACCCGACGGTTCCACCTGCGAGGACCTGCGCGGGCGTGTGCGCACCCAAATGTATTCTCGACCATCCGACGCCGGCGGGCACCGCGGCCGCGATCAGAGCCCACGGGCCGAAATAGATCACCAGCGCGACGGCGAAGAACACCGCGACGGCGGTGTGTGCTGAGAGCTTCCAGACCAGATTCACCACTAAAACCGCCACGATTCCCGCCAGGACACTGAGGATCATGGTCATCAGCCCGGAGGGTGCACCGGTCACGGCAAGAATGCCCAGCCCGAGCAGCACAGAGAGAATCGCCCCTCCCAGCACCGGAGCCCGCTGGGAGCGCTGGCCGAGGTGATGATCAGTGAGTGTGCCCCTGCGGGTCAACAACAGGACCACCGCGAAAGGCAGCGCGGTGATGAAGAAAACCGCCAGTAATCCGGAAGGCAGACCCGGCAGCCCATACGGGATGACGCTGCTCACAAGGATCAGCACCGTGACCAACACAGCGGGCGCGAACACCTCAGTGAAAATCCTCGCGGTCCGGTCACGAACTGATCGACGCTGCGGCACTGCCTCCAGTGATGTCATGCCCTGCATCCTGCCCTGACCTGTTTCCCATCGCCACACCGTACTACCCGCATTACCCTCCAAAGGTGTTCACGTTATTCACGAAAGCTTGATAACGTGACATGCGTGAGTAATCTTTGGGTCGCTTCAGTTCTACCGCCGTCAAGTAAACCAGATACAGCACCATCACCTGCAGTCACCGTGCCACCGGTGACTGGTGCTGCACTACCTCAGAAGGGCATCCCTGAACCTGACGCCGCTGACCGGCTACCCCGGCGGTACGTGGCCGGCACCGCGTCGTTATGGATCGTAGGTGTGCACGGGGGAGCGGGAGAGAGCACGGTAACGCGCTTGATCGACGGGTCCCGCTCCACGCAACACACCTGGCCAGCATTTGAGAATCCGGGGATGCCTCCCCGTGTTCTGCTGGTCTGCCGATCCAACATGAACGGGCTGGAAGCAGCGCAGCGGGCACTCATTGAGTGGACTTCACCGCAACCTCCAGAAGTGGAACTACTCGGGCTGGCCGTGTTGGCCGACGCTCCGGGGAAACTCCCGCGAGAACTCCGCGACTTCGCAACCATCGTCGCCGGGGGAGCACCACGCCTATGGCATCTGCCGTGGGTAGACGCCTGGCGGACAGGGAACGTGGCACCAGAACACCTGCCACGAGAAGCCCGCAAATTCATTACCGAAATCAATTCACTCCTGCTCTGAACCTGGGCAGCAGCGTCGCCTCTCATTGAAAGGTCTCACCATGCTTCACACAGCAGCTCTCAACCTTCAACTGTCCGCCGTAGACGTACTGTCAACGATTCCTAACCCTGGTGGGGGATCGGCCCCTCCCGGCTCCGAAGGATTGCTCACCATCCTCAGTTGGGCCGCATGGATCGCCCTCGCCCTCGGTGTTCTCGGCGTCATCATCGCCGGTATCACCATGATGATCCAGGTACGCCGCGGTGAAGGCGGCGAAGGACTCTCCAAACTCGGCTGGACCCTCGCCGGTTGCGTCGTCGTCGCCGGGGCCTCCGGACTCGTCACCGCGTTCGTCTAAACCAGGTCAGGAGATCACCCATGAGTGACGTATCACCCGACGAGAACCACCAAAACCCTTTCACCCGGCCCGGCTTCATCCTCTCCGCCGCACTAGTCCTGGTGCTGATCGCCGCAGTAATCGTGATTGCTTTCCTCCCTCGCGGGGGAGACGAACCAGACGCCGAAACCACTGAACCAGCGACCTCTGAAACAACCTCAGCACCGGCAGCCACAGCGGACGGAGCCGAGGAAAGCGTCTGCGGGCTACCGGCCAGCGACGACACAGCCCTCGGCGCTGCTCCTGAAAGCGACTGGGAACTAGTAGGGACCATGGCAGTGCCCGTGGCCCCCGAGACTGCCGGGCCGGGGGTGGTTGACGACAGCGGACTCCGCACCTGTTTCGCTCAGACACCAACAGGGGCTCTTTACGCTGCTTCAAACATTTGGGCAACCGGATTCTTCGGAGACCCCGCAAATCTCTACGAAAAACTGACAGCGGACGGACCAATAAAGGATCAAGCGCTTGAAGCCATAGCCAATGGTGAAGAAGTCGGCGCTCAGGATGCTCCGGGTATGCAGATAAAGGGTTTCATCTTGCGAAGCTACACCGATCAGGAAGCCGTCGTAGATATTGGGGTAGAGACTCAAACTGGTGCTGTCGGCTCGCTTCCTACCCCGCTGGTATGGGAGGAAGGCGATTGGAAGATTGATCTCCCTTCCACCGGAGATACAGGGTTCCGACAGCTCGATGATCTCAGTGATTACATCAGCTGGAACGGTGTCTGATGGAGGAAGAAGAATGCGCGCCATGGGATCTTCTGTGCCGGGGAGGTCAAACCGCTGGTGGCTGGATCAGTGGTGCGGTAGGCGGCGCGATTGAGGATCTGGCGGCGGCTATTTCTGAGGCACTGGCGCAGATCGTTTTGTCTCTGGCTACGTTTTGGGTGGATATGCCGACGAGTAACCTCACTATGGCTGGTGGCGAAGCTTCGCCTACGGTTGCTTTTTTGCAGGGCGGTCTTTGGTACTGGACGGCGGCACTGGCCGTTCTCGGTGTGATTGTCGGTGGTACCCGGATGGTGTGGGAGCAGCGCGGCTCACATGTCCGTGAGCTGATCCGTTCCCTGCTGACTTTGACCCTTGTTTCGGGTATGGGTTTGGCTGTGATCGCGTTCCTCATCGTTGCTTCTGACAGTTTTTCGAAGTGGATCATCGACCAGGCCACCGACGGTGAAGGGTTCGCCAACGCTATTCAGGGCATGTTAATAACGGGGCAGGCAGATACCGCCATTTTCATGGTCATCATCCTGGGCCTGATCGGAATCGTCACGTCGATAGTTCAGATCGTTCTGATGGTCGTCCGTAGCGGAATGTTGGTGGTGCTGGCCGGGATTCTCCCGACCACGGCAGCTTTCACCAACACCGAAATGGGTAAACAGTGGTTCCAGAAAACCATTGGCTGGACGCTCGCTTTCATCCTCTACAAACCAGCTGCGGCCATCGTGTACGCGGTGGCGTTCCGCCTGGTCAGCGGCGGGGAAATGTCCGGTTTCACCGGCATCTTGAACTCCATTACCGGCCTCGCCCTGATGGTGGTTGCCTTGTTCGCGCTGCCAGCCCTGATGCGGTTCGTGACCCCGTTGGTAGGAGCTGTCGCCAGCGGCGGTGGTGGCGGTGGCATGGCTGCGGGAGCCGGTGCAGCGGCCATGGCTGCAATGCCGTCCGGCGCTCGGTCGCTGGGTGCAGCCGGTCGTGGGAGCAGTAATGCCTCTCCCACACCAGCGAGCAGCAACTCAAGTGGCGGCGGGCAAAGCTCCGGCGGTGGAGGTGGCAGTAAGTCTTCCCCAACGGGAAGCTCAGCCATGGGTAGCAGCTCCGGTGGGGCAGCGCCTACGCCTGGGACAAGCGGCGGCGGCAAAGCCGGTAGTGCAGCAGGCGGCGCTCCAGCATTGGTAGCAGCGGCCTCTAGTGGAGCAAGCAAAGCAGCAGGCAGCAGCAGCGGCAGTGGTGGTGGCGGTGGCGGTAGCGCTCCAGCCCCTAGCAGCGGCAGTAGCCCTACGGGCGGCGGACCAGCAGCCAGTAGTGGTGCAGCAGCCGGTGGTGGTGCTTCCGGTGCAGCGGCGGGCGCTAAGGCTGGCGCTGCGGCAGGTCCAGCGGGTGCGGCTGCGGGTGCAACGGTAGCCGCCGCGTCAAAGGGCGCACAAGCAGTAAAGCAAGTTTCAGAGGAAGCAGCGGGGGATGGTCCAAGTGGCAGCAACAGTTAACGATTACAAGCAACCGACCTACGGAAACTGGCGGGTTCCCCGCTCAGCCGGGCTGGGTAACTTCGGTGCTATCGGCACGGGGCTAATCCTCGTCGGCCTGGTGTTCGGGATTATCTCGTTCGCTATCTGGAACCTCTTTGTTGGCCTCGGCGTGATGGGCGTCTTTGGTATCGGCCTGGTGTTGCTCACGATCAAGGACAAGCACGGCATGACGATTGTGGACCGGGCAGGCGGTCGGGCTGCGTTCAAACGCTCCCGCCGTAAAGGAACGAACCTTTACCGTTCCGGTCCTCTCGGCGTCACCTCGTGGGGCATGTATCAGCTCCCCGGTATTGCCGCTAAGTCGCGGTTGTATGAGTTCAAGGACTCCTACAATCGCCCGTTCGCCATGCTCCACATGCCGACCACCAGCCACTACACGGTGATCTTTTCCACCGAACCAGACGGCGCTTCCCTGGTCGATCCTGAACAGGTAGACGCCTGGGTATCGAACTGGGGCGGCTGGATCTCCGCTCTAGGCGATGAGGCCGGCATTGAAGCGGCCTCGGTCACGATCGAGACGGCCCCGGATTCGGGGTACCGGCTCCGCAACGAAGTGACCATGAACATTGACGACAACGCACCAGAGATCGCCAAGCAGATGCTGCGCGAGGTCATCGACACCTACCCGGAAGGCTCCGCAACAGTCCGGGCGTGGATCACCCTCACCTTCAATGCCACCATGCGCTCCGGTTCACGCAAACGCGAACCAGCCGAAGTCGCCAAGGATCTCGCCTCCCGGCTCCCCGGTCTCTCTCAGCGCTTGCAAGCCACGGGTGCCGGTATTGCCCGGCCCATGGCGGCACAGGAACTCTGCGAGGTCGTACGGGTTGCCTACGATCCGCCCGCCGCTTTGGTCATTGATGAGGCTCACGCTGCCGGGCACCCGGTAGAACTCACCTGGGGCGAGGTTGGGCCTTCCGGCGCTCAAACGAACTGGGACAGCTACCGCCACGAAGGCGCGTACTCGGCGTCCTGGACCATGACCAGTGCCCCGCGTGGATCGGTCCACGCTGACGTACTCTCCAAACTTCTCGCCCCGCACGGCGATGTGGACCGCAAACGCGTCACCCTGCTGTACCGCCCGATGGACTCGGCCCGTGCAGCGCAGTTGGTCGAACGAGATCAGAACAATGCCAACGTTCGCATTACCTCCGGTAACCGGCCCTCAGCTCGCGCCCTGGTCGATGCCCGCTCCGCTGCTCAAACCGCCTCCGAAGAAGCACAAGGGGCTGGGCTGGTGAGCTTCGGCCTCGTCGTCACGGCCACGGTCAACGGCCTGGACCGGCTACCGGATGCGGTGGCCGCGATTGAACAAACCTCCGGTGCAGCACGGCTACTCCTACGCCGCGCTTACGGGTCACAAGACACGGCGTTCGCTGCGTCCCTGCCGATTGGTTTGGTCCTCCCGAAACACGTCCTCTTGCCCTCAGAGATCAGGGAGGCGCTCTAAATGGCGCGAATGAAGATCCAGAAGGTCCAGAAGAACCAGCACAAAGCGGCTCCGGTGGAGCCAAAAAAGAAGAAGGAAAAGAAGCCCACCCTGATCCGGGAGAAGATACCTGGTGCCCGTGGGTGGCGTGGCCGTGGCGGCGGCGCTGCCGCGTTGGTTCCCTCGGTGCGCGAATACCGGGGGACGACAGTGCAGGTGTGCGGACTGTGGCCGTTTTCCTCCGGTACGTCCTCACCCATGATTGGTGTCCCGATTGGGCGGCATGAGGAAACTCAGGCCACGGTCTGCTGCGATCCGATCAGCTGGTTCCAGCGAGCACAACTGATCTCTAACCCCTCAGGATTCATCCTCGGAAAGCCGGGGCTGGGGAAGTCCACGCTGGTCCGCCGGATGATGCTCGGCCTCGCCGGGCAGGGCACTAACCCGTTGGTTCTCGGGGATTTGAAGGGTGAACACGTTGACCTGGTGAGAGCTGCCGGCGGGCAAGTGATCTCTCTCGGCCGAGGCCGCGGATACTTGAATATCCTCGATCCTGGGCAGGCTATTGAAGTGGCGCAGCTCCTCGAGGGTCAAGGCCACGAGGATGCTGCTGTGCGGGTCCGGGCCGACGCTCACGGGCGGCGCCTGAACATGGTCGTCGCACTCATCACGATTAGCCGGAATCAGCCTCCTACCGATCAGGAACAAACCATTCTCGACCGTGGATTGCGGTGGCTCGATGAACACTTTGACGGCATCCCCGTCCTCGGGGATCTGCTCAAAGTCATCCAAGCTGGGCCGGATGAGCTGCGCCAGGTCGCCCTCGACCGCGGCGACTGGGAGGTTTACCAAGCTGAAACTCGGGCACTGGAGGCAACCCTGCTGGGCCTCACCGGTGGCGGCAAGTTAGGCGAAATCTTCTCCCATCACACCACTAACCCCATGCAACGGGACAGGGCCGTGGTGTTCGATGTGTCCTCCATCGACGAAACAGAAACAGACCTCCAAGCCGCTGTGCTGTTAGCGTGCTGGTCCTACGGCTTCGGCACGGTCAACGTCGCCAACGCCCTAGCGGACGCCGGGCTAGAGCCTCGCCGTCACTACTTCGTCGTCCTCGATGAGCTGTGGCGGGCACTACGGGCCGGTAAAGGCATGGTGGACCGGGTGGACGCGCTCACGCGCCTGAACCGCTCGGTCGGTGTGGGACAGGTGATGATCTCGCACACCATGAGTGACCTGCTGGCCCTGCCCGCGGAAGAAGATCGGATGAAAGCGCAAGGCTTTGTGGAGCGCTCGGGCATGGTCATCTGTGGTGGCCTCCCCGCCTCGGAAATGGCGTTGCTGACCAAAGCGATTCCACTCTCCCGGCAGGAACAGCAAAAACTCGTGTCCTGGCAAGACCCGCCCGCGTGGGACTCACGCGGCCTCGACGTTGAACCACCCGGACGGGGAAAGTTCCTCATCAAAGTAGGCGGACGCCCCGGCATCCCCGTCCACATCGGGTTAACCAGCGTTGAAGCGAAACTCAACGACACCAATAAGCGTTGGCATGACAAAAGTGGGAAGTTCGCTTGAATTTTGATGCTTGTGGCCTGAACTTGAGCATGCTCGGATGTTGGACCCTATGTGGGTACTTAGGTTCGGGGAACTTGTTCACCCTGGATGGTGAGGTCGGGGTGCTCGACGGTGTTGAGGTAGCGGGTGGCGCCTTCGACGCTGAGCCCGAACAGGTCGCAAATGCGGCGGATGTCGCTGCCGGTGGCGTGGATCTCGTGCAGGATGCGGTCCTCGCGCAGCGCTTGGGGGCGCGGCGAGTGGCCCACCCAGGGGAACTCCGGGCCGACAGGGATGAGCCTGGCGCGCTTCGGTTGATGATCAGGTGCGGGTTGGCGCTGCCTGGCCAGGTCCGGTTGCGGTGGACGAGCCAGGCTGCCAGACGGGTTCGCACGGGCGCGGCCAGCGGGATGTCGCGGTTACCCAGTACCAGATGTCCGTCGCTGAGGTCCGTGAGTCACAGGTGTCGGACCTGTTTACCGGTCAGAGCGTGGAAGGCAACCGCGAGAGCGACCACTTGGTCCGAGGAGTTCAGCTGCCCCCGGGCTGACGGCGGCGTCCAGGGCGAGCGGGATGGTGGTGGCCTTCGGGGACGCCTTCATCCCGCGGGTGGGGTTGGCGAAGATGAGCCGACGTCCTTTGAGGGCCGTGAAGAGCGACTTGAGCCCGTTCCCGGCGATGTGGCGGCGGGCTTTTGTTTCGCCCAGCACGCCTGTGATGTCGGCGCTGGTGAGCTCGGAGAAGGATTGAATGCCCGCTTCGGCCCGAGGACGAAGTCCTCACAAGCTAGATGGAAACCGAACTTTCAGCAGTCCCTTCTGTAACAGTGCCGCCCTGCACTATAGAAGCAGCAGTACCGCAGGCCCCTTTGTAAACTCCTGATCATCCGTTCTCTTCCTCGAGGAAACGCAGCCCCGTCCCTTGCCATTCCACGGGTTCCGCGTACATGGACCGGTAGGTGACTGCGGTGTCCCAACTGTGGAACAGCAGGTAGGTCTGCCCGTCGGGCGCCGTCGCGAGGTCCTGGCCGCCCGGCCCCACATAGCGGTCCCCGCCGAAGGAGTCCGAGGACAGCAGCGGCTCGGGTGCCTTGTCCCACGGTCCGTCGAGTGCGGGAGCACTCGCGTAGCCGACGTTGTACGACGCGTCGCCGAAGTAGTTGCTGGAATACAGGAGGACGAACCCGCCGTCCCGCGGGACGACGGTGGGTGCCTCGACCAGCAGGCCCTCCCACTCGAGAGTCTGCTTGACGAGCTTCGTCGTCGGTCCGGCCAGCTCGAGTCCATCGGTCGAGAGCGGCGCCGCCTGGATCCAGGTGTCCTTGTCGCAGCAGTTGCCATCGTTTTTCCATACGAGGTTCAGTCCCGCGTCCGTGGTGAAGGTGCTGGCATCGATCGCTCCGCCCTCGTCCTCAGGACACACCAGCATCTCGTCCCCGACCACGGTGAACGGTCCCGCAGGATCGGTTGCCGTGGCCACACCGATGCACTGGAGGGCCGGGTCGAAATTGGTTGCCGTGAAATAGAGGACGAAACTACCCTCCGCGATCTGCGTCACCTCCGGCGCCCAGGTCTTGCCGGGAATGGTCCACGATGGGAGCTTCGGCAGGGCGTCGTCGTCGAGTATCTCCCATGCGAGGAGGTCCGACGACGTTGCGACCTGGACGTTCTTGCGGTTCCCGGCGGAAGCGTAAGCGTAGTAGGTGTCCCCGACCTGCAGGATGTCCGGATCGGCGAACTCCTCGTCGAGGACTTGGGTCTGGTTCCCCTCGTCCGTCGGAACGGCGTTGGGCGTCTCGGATGGCGAGCAACCAGCAGTCACGGCGGCGAGGGCGCCGACCGCCAGCATGCCGAGGAGTCGGCTCGGGCGAGAGCGTTTCACCCCTTGACCCCGGACCGAGAGACGCCCTCGATGATGAAGCGCTGGAGGAACACGAAGAGAGCGAGGACCGGCACGCTCGCCACCACAGCACCTGCCATCAGGAGGTCGTACCGAACCGCGTTGGCCGACTGCAGTGTGGACAGGCCGGGCGGGAGTGTCTGCACCTCGGGGGTGAAGAGCACGTAGACCGGCCAGAGGAAGTCGTTCCAGTTGCCGAGGAACGCCAGCAGGGCGAGGGTCGCCATGGCGGGTTTGGCGAGCGGCAGGATGATGCGGGTGAACATCTGGAGTCGGTTCGCCCCGTCGATCCGGGCGGCCTCCTCGAGATCATCGGGGAGGGAGACGAAGAACTGCCGCATGAAGAACACACCGAAGGCCGAGGCCGCCGTCGGCACGATGATCGCCACGAGCGAGTTCAGCCAGCCGAGGTCGCTGACGAGCAGATAGTTCGGGATCACGAGGATCACCGGCGGGACCAGCAGCGTGGCCACGATGACCGCGAAGACGATCTTCTTGCCGCGGAAGTTCATCCGTGCCAGTGGATAGGCGGCCAGGGACGCGGTGACGACGACGAGGGCCGAGTGAAGCACGGCCGCCAGGATGCTGTTGAAGAACCATCGCAGGACCGGCGTGTTCGTGCCGGGCGCAAGGATCTCCTTGTAGGCGTCGAGGGAGAAGGGCATCGGTATCCACGACGGCGGGATGGCCGTCGCGTCTCCGCGCGTCTTGAAGGAGGTCACGATCATGAAGACCATCGGGCTGATGAAGAGGAGTGCCACCAGCGTCAGGAGTACCACCTTGACGACGGTGCGCGGGCGAATCCTGCGCCGCGGCGTCCCTGGCGTGCTTCTCGGGTTGGAGGTACGGGCTTCGACGGCCTGGCTCATCGGACATCCTTTCGTTCACGGAACAGCCAGAAGACCAGGAGGCTGAGGGCGATCAGGAAGACGGTCAGGACATAGCTCATGGCGGCGGCACTGCCCATCTGGAAGTTGCGGAGGCCGGTGTCCGCGATCTGGTAGATCACGGTGCGCGTCTCCCTGCCCGGCCCGCCCTGGGTGATGAGGTAGGACTGTCCGAACATGTTGACGGACGCGATCAACGTCACGATGGTCACGAAGGACAGGACCGGCCTGAGTCCCGGGAGAGTGACGTTGACGAACTGCTGCCACGGGCTGGCACCATCCATACGGGCTGCCTCGTAGAGCTCCACCGGGATGTCCTGCAGGGCGGCCAGGTAGATGACGGCATTGAAGCCGAGCGTCCACCAGACCGTTACGCCCACGAGGGCCACCCAGGCGGCTGGGGTCGAGGTGGTCCACGCGATGTCGTCCGGCAGCCCGAGCAGACCGAGGTAGTAGTTCACCAGGCCTATGTTGTTGTCTAGGAGGTAGCGCCACATTATGGCCACCACGGCCACGCCGAGGACGTAGGGGGCGAAGTACACGGCGCGGAAGAAATTGCGGCCGGGGAATTTCTTCGCCATCAGCAGGGCCACGGCGAGGGGGATGATCAGGAGCAGCGGCACGCTGAAGACGGTGAAGATCCCCGTGGCGCGCATCGACCCCCAGAAGTTCGTGAACTGTGCCGTTCCTGACTGGAAGAGTGCCGCATAGTTCTCGAGGCCCACGAAGGGCTTGAGGGGCCTTGTGTAGTCCCAGGTATGGAGGCTGATCCATGCGCCGAAGACGACCGGTACCAGGACGAATGTGATGAACAGGACGAGATACGGGGCCAGGAACAGCCACGGCGTCGCGGCGGCCTGCTTGCGGATCTCGCGGGGCGACGACGCCGTCGCCGACGGGCGGGGTGCCCCCTTCCGTGAGGAGGCACCCCCGTTCCTTTCCTTCAGCGTGGTCATGGTTCCTACTCCCCGAACGAGGCTTTGTTCTCTTCCATGAGCGTCGACGCGTTGTCCGCCGCCTCGGTCATGGCGTCTTCCGGTGATTCCTCGCCGAGGATCGCCTTGTTCACGCCAACCTCGAGGGTCTCCGTCTGAACGGTCCCGATCCCGGGGATCGGCGGGAGGAAGCGCATGGAGTCGATGTCCGCGGCGATGGCCTCCTGCGGCATTCCGTCGAGGGCGCCGGCGGCACGCACGGATTCACGCGCGGGGATCATGCCCGAGCCTGCCCAGGTGGCCGAGTTCTCGCTTATCCAGGCGATGAAGACCTTGGCGGCGTTCTGCTTGTCCGGATCGGGCTGCGTCTGCCGGGGGAGGAAGAAGTTGTGCGAGTTGGCCCAGACCGCCTTCTCGGCCCCGATGGTGGGGATCGGGGCGGCCGCGTAGGCCAGGCCCGATTCCTGGAGGTCGTTTAGCTGCCAGATACCGTCCCAAGTGATCGAGGTCTCGCCGTTCTTGAACGCGACGTACTGGGAGTCGATGGCGACGTTGGAGGGGCTGAAGCCCTCGTCCACGATGTCCCGCTGCCACTGGATGGCCTCGAGGCCCTCGGGGCTGGCGAAGTTGGCCTTCGACTCGTCGGCGTCGTACGGCGTCCCACCGTTCTGCCACTGCAGGGACAGGTTCATGAGGTGGCTCGGCCAGAGCGAGGGCATCCAGAAGGGGGTCTCGTACCCTGCTGCCTTGAGCTTCTCAAGCGCATCCGCGAAGGACGCCGCATCCGTCGGAGCTTCGGTGATGCCGGCCTTCTCGAAGTGCTCCGTGTTGTAGTACATGGCCAAGGAGTGGACGTCCAAGGGTATGCCGAAGCGCTCTTCCTGGTACACGCCTGCGTCCCAGACCTCCTCGGTGAAGTCCTCCGCCGTGAGTTCGAGCGTCGTGGCGAGATCGTCCACCGGGACAATCACGTTGCGGGCAGCCATCGTGGACAACTGGTCGAGGTGCATGACCCCGACGTCGGGCCCTTCACCAGCTGTCACGGCCGCTGGAAGGCGCTGGTAGAAATCCGCCCACTGCATGGTGTTCGAGACCACGTTGATGTTTTCGTGCTCGCTGTTGAAGTCGTCGATCATCTGCTCCATGAAGGGGCCGTCGCCACCCGTGAAACCGTTCCAGAAGGAGAGTTCCACCTCGGGACCGGTGTACTCGCCGGTGAATTCGCTGGCAACCTGGTCGCCACCGGAACCGCCGCAGGCGGTCAGTCCGAGCAGTGCGACGGCGCCGATGGCTGTGGCAGCCCTCAGGCGCCTGCCCAGGGATCGCTTGGTATGGATCATGGTGTCCTCCTCGTTGAAAACGTGCACGCCGTGTGGTGATTTGCGCGGCGTGTGACCGAGCTTACAGCGCTGTAAATGACCTGTCTAGAGTCGGCGGCTTGGGAGGGTAAGCCAGGGCAGTGAGGTCTACACCCGATCTAGACTTGGGTAGAGACCGAAGGAGTTGCAGATGAGGAATGTTCGACTTGCCGACGTGGCGGCAGTCGCCGGCGTTTCGATGAAGACTGTGTCGAATGTCGTCCACGACTATCCCCATGTCGCGCCCGAGATGCGGCGCAAGGTGCAGCAGGCCATCGACGAGCTCGGCTACAAGCCCAACCTCACGGCCCGCCGACTAGCGACGGGGAAGACCGGCATGATTGCCCTGGCTATCCCCGAGATCGACCACCCCTACTTCTCCGAACTCTCGCGCTACATCGCCGAGGAGGCTAGTGCGCGGGGATACCGGGTGCTCGTCGAACAGACGCTGAGCAGCCCGGCCGCCGAGCGAGCGGTACTTAACGATCGCGAGGCCGGCGTGGTGGACGGGGTGATCTTCCATCCCGTCAGCATGGATTCCACGGAGGTCGCGCGGCTCAAGCGGGACGTCCCCGTGGTGCTGCTGGGGGAGTCGACCATGCCTGTCACGACTGACCACGTCATGATCGACAACGTGGTCGCGGCTCAGGAGGGTGTGGCCCACCTCCTGGCGCAGGGCCGACGGCGCATTGCATTCCTCGGTGTCGTGGAAGGAGACCTCACCGGGTCCACCGACCAGCGGCTCCTCGGCTACCAGCAGGGTCTGCTCGACGCGAAGATGATCCCCGACCCTCGCCTAGTCCTGTCTGTGACGGACTTCACGCCCGAAGAGAGTGCCCGCGCCGTCCGCGAGGCACGGGAGTCGGGGCTCGTGTTCGACGGCCTGATCTGCCGCGACGACCGCTTCGCGACGGGCGCGCTCTTCGCGCTCCGGACCGCGGGAGCACGGGTCCCGCAGGATGTCGCCGTCGTCGGGTGGGACGATACCGAGCTCGGACGGTGGGCCACGCCCACCCTCACCTCGATAGCACCCGACAAGCGGGAGCTCGCCGCGACTGCGCTCCAGCTCCTCGGCGAGCGGATCGACGGGTACCAGGGCATCGGCCGCCACCGCATCGTCTCGCACTCGCTGATCGTGCGCGAGAGCGCTCCGGTCGTGGCCGACGTCCCAGCATCATGAGCGCTCCTTTACAGCGCTAAAAATGTGCGGCAGGATGTCGGCATGCGGAATTCAGATGTGTTGACAGCCAGCGTCCAAGACGGGACGTACCCTCGCCCCCAGTTCGTCCGCCGCCAGTGGACCGACCTCGGGGGGCAGTGGGAGTTTAGGTACGACGACGACGACGCCGGTGTGACCGAGGACTGGTTCGCAGGTGCAACTCCCTTTCCCTTGGCGATCACCGTCCCGTACCCGCCGGAATCGGTCCGCTCGGGCGTGAACGACACGACCTTCCACCCCGTGGTCTGGTACCGGCGCACCATCACGGCGTCCGACGTCGCCGAAAGCGGCCGGTCCGCCGCGGACGATCGCCTGATGCTGCACTTCGGTGCGGTGGACTACCGTGCCACCGTCTGGATCAACGGCCACCTCGTCGGTTCCCACGAAGGGGGCCAGACCCCGTTCAGCTTCGACATCACCGGCCACTCGGCCGCCGGCGAACTCTCGCTAGTGGTCCGGGCAGAAGACGATCCGCACGACGTGGCCCAGCCCCGCGGCAAGCAGGACTGGATGGAGGACCCACACGTAATTTGGTACCACCGAACCACCGGCATCTGGCAGCCGGTCTGGCTCGAGTCCGTCCCGGCCGCCTTCATCAGCACCGCTGTCTGGGAGCCGGACGTTCCGAGGGGTTCCGCACGCCTCGAACTCGAGCTCTCGTCCCAGCGCGACAGCGCGCGGACCGTGCGCGTGGACCTGAGCTACGCTGGGCATCCGCTCGGTAGCTACACGGCCTCGGCCTCCCAGCCCCGCGTCGTGCTCGACTGTGTCATTCCGCACCAGGCCAACGGCCAGGCCTACGAGTCGCTGCTGTGGTCACCCGAGCACCCACGGCTCATCGACGCGAGCGTGGCTCTGCTCGACGAGGCCGGGTCGGTCGTCGACGAGGTCTGGTCCTACTTCGGCCTCCGCAGCGTCGGCACGGCGGGCCGGCACTTCCTGCTCAACGACCGCCCCTACTACGTGCGCTCCGTCCTGGAGCAGGGGTACTGGCCCGAATCCCTCCTCGCCGCTCCCGACGCGACAGCCCTCCGTGAGGAGGTGCAGCTCATCAAGGACCTGGGCTTCAATGCGGCGCGCCTTCATGAGAAGGTCGAGGACCCGCGTTTCCTCTACTGGGCGGATCGGCTCGGTCTCCTCGTGTGGGGCGAGATGGGCAGCACATTCGAGTTCTCGCCCATCGCGATGGAACGGGTGTCGCGTGAGTGGGCCAGCGTGGTCCAGCGGGACCGGTCGCACCCCTGCATCGTGACCTGGGTACCGCTCAACGAGAGCTGGGGTGTGCAGCAGATCGCCCACAGTGCCGAGCAGCGTCACTTCGCGCAGGCCATGTACCACTTAACCAAGGCGCTCGACGGGTCGCGACCGGTGATCTCCAACGACGGCTGGGAGCACGTGGAGTCGGATCTCTTCACGGTGCACGACTACGCCACCACCCACGAGGAGCTGCACGCGAATTACAGGGACGACGCCGCGTTCGAGGCCCTGACCACCGGCGTGGGGCCCGCCGGCAGGCGCCTCAGTGTGCTGCCGGACCTGCCCCGGACCGAGCCGGTCATGGTGTCCGAATTCGGCGGGATCCTCTATGCGCCGAACAGCCCGATCGACACCTGGGGCTATTCGACCGCCGATTCCGACGAGGACTTCGCCCGCCGTCTGGAGGCGCTGTTCTCGGCCCTGCACGCCAGCCCGGTGCTGTCCGGGTTCTGCTACACGCAGCTGACCGACACCCTTCAGGAGGCCAACGGACTGACGGACGAGAACCGGAAGCCGAAGCTCCCCGTGGCGAATATCCGAAAGATCGTAATGGGACGCTCGTCGCGGGAACACGATGAGTGAGAGCACAGCAGGGAACCTGGGACAGGGGATCCACGTCCCCGAGGGTGCGGGCCCGGACGTCGTCGAAGCGGTCGAGGGCCTGTACACCCGGGGCGTCATCGCCCGGCAGGGCGCCTTCAGCCGAGCCTGGGCTACGCGCATGCGCGAGGACATCGACGTGGCCTTCGTCGAAGCGCTTGCACGGCCCGACGGCGCCGTCGGGCGTGGACCAAAGCGGTACTACGTTGAGATCCATCCGGAACAGCTGCGGGGCTGGGTGGATCTTGTGGACCATCCCTGGGTGCGAATGGTCAGCGAGTCGGTGCTCGGTCCGGACTACGAAATCGTGGAACTGGGCTTCGACGTCCCGGGGCCCGGCGCGGTCAACCAGCCGTGGCATCGCGACTTTCCCATGCCGGCAGAGACCAGGGAGGGAGGACGGCTCACATCGTTGGCCTTCAACCTCACGGCCGTGGACACCGAAGAGGACATGGGGCCCTTCGAAATTGCGCCGGGGACACAGTGGGATTTGCCCGAGGGCTTCGATCACGGGATGTTCCCGCCGACGTCGGCATACCCGCGCTTCGAGGCCCTCGCGGAACGCAAGTATCCACAGCTGGGCGACATCTCCGCGCGGTCGGCGCTGACAATTCATCGGGGCACGAAGAACGGCTCGCAGAAGTCACGTCCGGTTCTGGTGCTCGGGATCGACGCGCCGGGAGCCGGGAACGCGGAGCATCACGCGATGCAGGTCACGAAGGCTTTTTACGACTCTCTGTCGGAGCGTGTACGGCGCCACGTGGTGTGCCCGGTGGTCGATGAACTCATCCCGATCACGCAGAAGCATTCGATCGAAGGCCTCATGATGGGCGCGGCCTGAGCCCCGCTGTCATCCGCAGCGACGGGAAAAACCTGCGAAAGCCTGATCAACTGACCCTTTAACAGGTCCACGAGAGCATTCAATACCTCTATAGACACTTCATCCAGAATGCGGACGCTCGTTATGGAAATCCCGAGGATTTACGGAATCATCAGCCATCGCGGCCTTCCAATCCGTCGACTGTTCCACTCTCCAGGCGTCGCCCCAGCAGACCATGCAACGTCCCAGTTCCTTGAAACGGAGCATGATTCAGCCCGGACACACTCGACAACGGGGAGCCGTATCACTCGGTGCCCTTCGGCAAATTCTACAAAGGGATCACTTCTAGTTGACATAAGGTAAATTATCGGCGTTACAAAACGCCTTGTCAGAAGCACTTTTATGGACGTTCTGTAGCTTTCGCGGCTGCCTTCAGCCTCTGAGTAATCTTTGCGATCACCTCGCGCGAACCTACATGAGCTAGGTCATGAAACCCGTCCAGTAAGAAGCCAGTGTTCAAGTGCCGTCGTGATCGGTGAATCGAATCCGCCAGAATAGTCCTCGTAGTCATCTCAGTGGACTCACTGCCTACTCGTCCCACGCCTTCATTGGGGGCACCATCAATAGCTATACAGATATATCCATATATTTGGATACATGTTTATAATGTTGTATGCACAGTGATCTAAATCCTTACTCCCCTGGCTCGGGGCGTCGCCCTTTCGAACTGGTTGGTCGAGCGAAGGAGATCGAGGCGTTTGACCTGCTCATCGCCAAAACGAAGCAAAGACGCCCAGATCGGGGCATTGCGCTGCACGGTCTACGTGGGGTCGGGAAGACCGTTCTGCTTAACGAGTTCCGGCAGCAAGCTGAACGTGCAGGTTTGATGATTGTTTCAATTGAGGGCAGGGACGCAGAAGGGGGTTCTGAAGCTGTTCGAGCCAAACTGGCCCGCGGGCTCCTGCAAGCTGGGAGAAGGGCGAACCGACGCGGAATCACTTCTAACCTTCGGGAGGCCCTTGGAAGCATCGTGTCCTTCTCTGCGAAGCTGGGCGTCACTGGCATAGACATCGGCGTTAACCTTGCTGCTGGTCGCGCGGACTCCGGTTCTATCGAAGTTGACCTAGAGGAGATGGTCGAAGACCTCTGCATCGCATTGGCTGATCAACGCCTTGCCCTGGTCTTCATCATCGATGAAATGCAGGATCTCGACGATGCACTCCTCTCCGCCCTGCTCAGCACACAGCATTTGGCGGGCCAGCGAGAGTGGCCCTTCTATATTGTTGGCGCGGGTTTACCCAACCTGCCTTCGGTCCTCGCGGAAGCACGCTCTTATGCTGAACGGCTGTTCACCTACCGGCATATCGATGCCCTCCCCCGCGACGCCGCAATCTCGGCCCTAGCCGCCCCAGCGGCCAAACATGGGGCACGCTATGAAACGCAGGCTCGAGACCTCCTTCTCGAAGTCTCCGGAGGGTATCCCTACTTTATCCAGGAATACGGGTATGCAGCCTGGGAAACGGCACCCGAAAAGCTCATCACCGTTCAGGACGCCAAGATCGCCGTCACCATAGGACGATCGCAACTCGACCAAGGGTTTTTCCCGTCACGATGGATACGTGCGTCCAGGGGAGAAAAGGACTTTTTACGACTCATGGCGATCGACGGGGACGGCGGTTCTGGTACCGCTGAACTTGCTGAGCGAAGTGGACGGAAACAGAGCTCAATGACCATGACCCGGGCCTCACTCATTAGTAAGGGCGTCATCTACGCCCCCTCACTCGGACGAGTAGCCTTCACCGTTCCGGGAATGGATGACTACATACAGCGCCAACACCATCTTTAGAGACTATTTTCGGCCGACCTGCCGGGGAACAGGAGAGCAGTAAATGAGTGCACCAAATCGCAGAAGCACTTCCGGAAGCTACACCGAGGGCATTCTCTTGTTCTCGGTCATGGGCCTGGCCGCAGCACTCTTGGGTGGGGCGTGGGTGTCAGCGCATTGGGGCTCATCGTTGGCCGGTATCGCTGCACCGCCGGCTCATCCGATAGAGCTGATTTCCGGGCTTTTCAAGCAAGAGATCCCGTGGCCGATACAGGCAACATTTATCGCCGCGGGTATCGGTGTGCTCGTGGTGATCCTCGGCGTGATGGTGGCCCTACTGGCGACTCGATCCGGGAAAAACAAGACTCGGGTCGATAAAGCTGCTGTCCACATGGGCCGGGGTAAGGATCTGAACCACTTGTCCACCAAAGGCGCGAAAGCTACCGCTGACCGGCTGGGCGTCGTCGATTCGGTTGGTGTCCCGCTGGGGCGCACAGTGGCCGGGAAACGGCCTATGTGGGCGTCCTGGGAGGACATGCTGATTCTCATTGCTGGGCCTCGGACGATGAAAACCACGTCCTACGCTGTACCGGCGATTGTGGAGGCACCTGGTGCTGTCATAGCAACGTCGAACAAACGCGACATTGTTGATGTGACCCGCTCGCTCCGTAGTGAGGTTGGCGACGTGTGGGTATTCGACCCTCAGGGTGTCGCTGAGGAACAACCCACCTGGTGGTGGAATCCGCTGAGCTACGTCAAGGATGAAGCGACCGCCGCGAAACTGGCAACCCATTTCTCTGCTGGGTCCAGGGAGCCGGGAGCTAAACCAGATGCGTATTTCGATACTGCTGGCCGAAACCTGCTCAAGGCGTACCTGCTGGCCGCGGCGCTGGATGAAAAGCCGATCACACAAGTTTACACCTGGCTGACCAAACAAGCCGATGACCGGCCCGCTCAGATTCTGCGCGAGCATGACTACGAAATGCTCTCCGACACGGTGGTGGCCCGGCTGCGGGAGCCGGAAAAGCAGCGGGCCGGTGTGTTCGGTACCGCCCTGGAAATGGTTTCTTCCCTCACTGATCGCAACGTTGGGAAGTGGATCACGCCAGGGCCTGGCCCTCGCCGTCCTGAGTTTGAACCGGATATGTTCGTACGTGGCAGTGGCACCCTCTATAGCCTTTCCCGTGAAGGGGAAGGCACAGCAGGGCCGCTGGTTACCGCTCTGACGGTGGCCGTGGTGGAAGCAGCAGAACAATATGCCACCTCCCAGCCGGGAGGGCGGCTACAACGTCCTCTGCTCGGTGTCCTCGATGAAGCGGCGAACGTGTGCCGGTGGAAGAACCTGCCCGATCAGTACAGCCACTACGGTTCCCGTGGAATCATCCTCATGACCATTTTGCAGTCCTGGTCACAGGGTGTGGAGGTCTGGAACGTGGAAGGGATGCGCAAACTCTGGTCAGCGTCGAACGTGAAGATCTACGGCGGTGGTGTCTCCGAAGTCCAGTACCTCGATGAGCTGTCCCGGCTGATCGGCCAGTACAGCTACATCAACGTTTCGCGCAGCTCGGGGAAGTCCGGGCGCTCCAGCTCGCGGCAGGAGAACAAGGACGAAATACTCTCCGTCTCTGACCTCACCTCGTTGCCGCGCTTCCGGGCGGTGCTGTTGGCCTCCGGTGCTCCGGCCACGATGATAGAGACAATTCCCTGGATGAACGGCCAGCACGCTGAAAAGGTCAAAAAGTCACTGGAGTCTCACGGCCAAGTGCAGCGCAGCCACCTAGATCCGCCTATACCTCCTGAGGGGGATAAAGCGCCGTGAGTGATTTCACCAGTGAATTCGATGATGGTTCCGACGGCGGTTCCGACGCCGACGAGTCAGGGACGGATACCGAACCTACCCACGATGAACCGGCGGAACTGCTGTACACGAATCCGCTGGAGTTCTTCATCAACGTGCTAGGCCCGTCCTACGTCCGTGAGGTCAACGGCGGCTCAGAGTTCGTGTGGTGCCCTCAGTGGTACAAACACGTTGAAGCGCTCTCCCGCGTGGAAACGGTATGGCGCGCCTGGGAACACCTGCGCGGTGAAGGTGCCCTTGGACTGAGCACCTGGTGGCTGAACCACGCCGACCCACATATGAGGATCCTCATGGCACCTAACGGGCCTTTCAAGAAGTGCGTGTATGACGGTCACTCACCACGAGATCGCCCCGAGATGCTTTCACTGCCTCACGTTGAACCTGACGAATCTCTGTACCCGTAGGAGATCCGCCGCTAAACATCAGTTCAGACATGCCAATCAGTGTTCCACATATGGCCCCTTCACCGGTCTACCTATACGGAACGCTGCGTGGAGCGCCACTTCAACAGAGCAGGTCAGGGCGGGGTGTGACCGGTGAGCGTTCGCCATCTGACCCGGCGGTCGCCGCAACCGACCACCCGCCAACACCCGCGCCCCTGTGCCCGGCCCGCTCTCTGGGTCGGCGTTGTGGTCCGGCGGTAGCCACAGCCTATGGCTTCACCAGTGAGTCGACCTGAGAGACTGTCGTCGTGACCATCGACATCAAAGCCATGCTCCACCGTGTCGTAGCCGAAGTATTCGACAACAGCTACGTCGTGGAGGACGTCGAATACAGCGACGCTTCCTGGTTGCACGGTGTTCACGTGAGCTGCAGCGCCGATAAGGACCGCACAGCCATCATCCGAGCCAGCTACGAGTGGTTCGATGCTTTCGTTCCAGAGCTGAATGTTCAGACATCTCTTTTCGACTACGACGATGTGGAGGCGGAGAAAGAGGACGAGCTGCGAAAGCTCTGCCGCGCCATGCGCGCCTACCTTCGAGGGGAAGGCCGCGTTGAGTGGCGGCGCCGGTTTCTCCGCCGGGGCACGGTCCCGGTCTTGAAGATTGAAGTGGACGGTTTCAAATGGAGCATCGGTCGGTACCTTTCCTCGGGGCCCGGCCAATAGAGCGGTGCCGCAGATCAAGGGCGGTTGGGTTCCTTGCTGTGCAAGAACAAGGACGACGGTTAGGTAAGCACCGCACGACTTTGCCTAAGTAACCCCGCCTTCCTGACCGGCCCGCTCTATGGGTCGGCGTTTGTGGTCCGGCGGTAGCCGCAGTCGAGCGGTTTTCGAATGGTCGCTGGTGGATCAGCTTCGCCACACCTTTCAGGATCTCGCTGATGTCATCGACGTCCTCGTTCTGCATGTTTTCTCACAACTAACGCCACAATCACCACTACAGCCACGGTCGTCGGAAGTATCCATAGTTGCGATCCGGAGGGTATGAATCGGGATAGGAGGGCTCCTGCAAGAGCGGCCAAAACGATGAGGGCAACCGAGCCAACGACGATGGTCCTCCACGAGAGTCTTGTCATCCCTCAAAGCTAGCTGCCGGATCATTCAGCCTCATAGGGGTCAGAGCATGGCGGCGACGAGAACTCGGGTAGCCCCGCCCGAGAAAGAGCACGACGAGCGCTACTGACATTTACGTTTTGATGCATCCTGATGGGATGTAATTGAGTATGCAGGAACAAAAAAGCATCATTGATGACGTCATCGTGCTGCTCAACCAATTGGACCCGAACGGGGTTGAACCTGGCGACCCGGATGGTGCGCCGTGGGACGAGTACGTCAGCGAGGCACACCCGATGGCAAGCCTGCTCATCAACGCGGGATCCATCACCATCGACCAGATAGACGCGATCTGGCAGAAGGAGTTCTCCGAACCCCTCAGCGTCGCCGTCGGTGCTACGCGCGCCGAACGGTTCACTGCTCGTCTCAACGCGCTCATCGAACGAGCCGAGCAGCCGTGAGCTTTCGGTGATAACGCCTTCTCGGTTCCCAAAAATCTAGGACAACGATGAATGACTGTATGTCGAAGCTGACACTGGAGCGCGGTGTCGCATACCGCCGACGCTGGAAGCGTGGTGCCATTCAGCTGGAAGGGCAGCAGTGGACCATCGACGACAAACCTTTAGCTCTCACCCTCCAAGAGGCCAGACCGTTACTTCCAAAGGAAGGGCGCCACCTCACAGCTGACCTCTACTACTCCGTGGTGCAGCGACGCAAAGATTTCTATGGGGACGCCGGCCGCGACGCGCTACGGTTCCTGCTCGGTCAGGATGAGTGGAAGGAATTTCCCGGCCGTGTTCCACTCCTCATCGGGCAATGTCTGCATGTCGAATGCGCCGTGATCAGTGCCATTATCGATCGTCAGGACGACGTTGTGACCTGGGGGCGATTCCAGGCCCACCAACCGGGTCCGGACGTGCAGGGATTCCTGTTTCCTCCCGCCCTCACCTATACCTTCGACCGCGAGCAACACGACTCCGTTCTGCGCGAGGCGCAAGCCCAGATCTAGGTCAAGGAACAGTGTCCGGTGAGGGATCACCCTGCGCTTCCGATCGCTCAGTTTCTGGGTGCTTCGCACAGTCGGTCGAATAACGACCATCCCTCTTTTAGCACTTGGTGGATGGCAACGAAGGGCTCAGCGATGAACTCGAGACCCCCGCCGGACATGCCGACGCCGAGCCCAGTCCTTCGGTCCCCCTTGAGAGTCGAGCCCCGCTGGTACACGCCCCACCCGAGCCCATGAGCATCCGAGCTCATCTGCCGCCACAGCAGTCGCCCAGCTCCGCGGCGACGGCTGTCTGGAAAGCGGTGATCGAGCGCCCAGGCGATGGTGGCTGTCTGGTTGAACTGAGCTTTGGTGCGCCGCGCCGCCTTCACTTGGTCCTGGCGCATCTCGCACCAGTCGACGTGATCTCGAAGGTCCTTCTGGTCGGCTGAGTTGAGGGGCAGAGTCAACTGTTCGGCGTCGTGCTTGCCCAGCTGGTCGTACATCTCCCCAATCAGGGTGAGCCCGCGCTCTTGTCGATCGCGGGCGTCTGGGGGAGCTAAAATCCATACCGCCTGAGCGGCGCACACGAGCGCTGTGCGCATCACTGTGAAGTGAGCACTCGGATAGACCTGGTGTGCTTCGATCGCTGTCTTCGCTAGCCGCAGGTGTTCGCCCGAAGTGAGAAGCGAAAAACGTGCGGTCTCACTGATGTTGTGCCAGTAGAAGATGGCATCGTCGGCAGCGAGAAGACTCCCGCGCTCGGGCTGCTCCGGTGGCATCTTTTGACCACGTGCATGCCAGCCATCGAGATCGTCGTAGGTGGCGCGTATCGCGGCCAGTGATTCGTGTGTGGTCACCAGCCCATGATGGCAGCACTGGCCTCCTCGGCGCGGGAAGGACGTGCTCAGAGGCCCGGCCACGGCGACAGCCCGCGTCCGGTAGACGATCCGCTTACGGAACAGTAGGACCGCCAGTAGAAGCTGCAATTAACGGCCATTCCTGGCTAACACTAAAGGAAGGGGAGGCCCGCCGTCGTCGGCGGTCCTCCCCTTCTCTGTCGTCAGTTGTTGGTTAGCGTTCTAACCCGCCTCGTTCGATGGTTCTGCCTCTGGACGGACTTTTCATTTTGGAGGTCTTGCCCACTGTGGGTTTGGAGTTCACGGCTGCGCTTGGCGGTGTGGCTTGGTGCCTGTCGGCCGCTAGGCGGGCGTTGACGGCCTCGCGGTCGGGATGGTTCTCTAGGCTCTTAGCGAGTTGCTGACGCCTCTCCGGGGAGTCATAGGCTGGCTCTGCCGAATCGTTGGCGCGTGCTCGGTCCTCCCGGTTCGCGCCTGCCATGGCTGCACCGGCTATTACTTCGTCGCCGCGCTCTGCAGCAGCGTTGGATCGTTCATTCTCTGCGTCCCGGCGTGCCGCTTGGGCTTGGGCGACGGCTGCGGAAATCTCCTGCTCGGTGGCTCCGGTGTCGTTGACGTCGATCCGGTAGCGCTGCTGTACCTGGTCCCTGATTGTGTCGGCATGCTCGGCTGCAACTGGGTCATGGCCTTTCCACGCTTCTGCTGTCTCGTGGGCGCGTTCGATCATGTCGGGGGTGGCCTTGTCCCACCAGTCATCCCGGCTTACCGGGTCGAGCTGGGCGCGGGCAGCGGCTTGGGAGGCATTGAAACGGTCCTGGAGTTCCCTGGCCCGCGTTTCCTCAGCTTGTTGGATGCTGCGCTGTTGTTCTTTGCGCATCCTCGCTAGCTGTTCTCCGATTCGTGCCGCTGCCATGAGGCCCGCACGAAACCCGCCGTCTACTGCGTCATCAATTCCGTCCGATTCGCTCATGAGCTATCCCCTATCTCTCGATCCCTCGTTGACTGTCTTGTTCTGGTCCGCGTGGTGGCGCGGCGTGTTCGGTTGGCTTCTGGCCGCGTGTCAGCGTCGCCGGTATCGGTGCGCCTTCGCGGGCACGTTCAACAAACAATCGTGCCCTCAGTGTTTCCTCATCGAGGCCTGGATGCTGTTCGCGTAGCTTCTCGATGGTCATCCGTTCGGGCTTTCCGGGCTTCATGGTCTGCGCGGGTGCGCTGGCTTCGACGGCCTTCGTCGCTGCGATCACTGACGCTGATAAGCCCCTGACCCGATTGAGGTCTGCGGTGGCTTTGTGCATATCGTGAATGGCTTTAGCGGTGGCCGCGAGCTGGCGGAACATCAGCGCATAAGCGGCCCGGTCGCTCTTGGAAGTCGCAGCCAGCAAGATCATGCTGGCTCCCCTGGCTGAGACTGCCCCGGCCTTCGGCGTCGTTGGCGGGTACCGGCGCAGCTGGGCTGACTTCGCTAGCTCTCGTGAGGCGTCGGCCAATGGTCCGGGCGTAGTTTCAATCCGCTTTGACCAGGCACCGAACGCTGCTGAGGTTTCCCGCGCAGCAACCGCCCACGCCTGGTGGTCGGTGTACGGGGTGGACGCTAGTTTCTCGCGCAGCGCTCCAACTTCGTTGGCATGCTTCTCCCACAGCTCGGCGCTCGGGGTTTCCGTCTCCCTACCCGGTGAGACGACCCGTTTGTTCCGTGAGGCCGCAGTCCACTCGTTCACGGCCTCGGTGGCGTTCTCCGGGGTGCTCTCCCATCCTTCGCGTAGCTTCGGCAAGCTCAGATCCCGGCCCATCGAGTTACCGCCGTACCAAACGGCGCGCTCCCCTTTGGCTGGCCTTTCGGCTACTGAGTAGCCAGTCACTACGTCGGAACGGCCTGCCGCGAAGCGTGGCCGAACTAATAGACCTTCCTGCCGTGCGCGGCGAACAAACTCTGCCTCACTGACGGATGCTGTCGCGCAGCTCCGAACGGTGCGAGCAGTGCTATGGCGCTCTACTTCTGGTTTGCCCTGACGTCGAGCTTTCTCCTGCTCAGCGGGGGTAAAACCTCGCTCGGCACGAATGGAACCAAGCTCGTTAAGTCCATACTTCTTTTCCAGCTCACGCGATACCTGCTGCGACTTGTACTTGGATTTCCAGTCGTTCCACTTCGTTCCGTCGTCACGGATCATTGAAGCGACAATGTGAACGTGGTCGTTGCCGTTCTTACTGACGCCGTGACGTACTGCTGCCCATCGTGCCGGGGCTTTGCCGCTGTCCTCAGTGAACCCCATCGACTTCATATAGTCGTTGGTGATATCTCCCCACTGCTGATCTGTGAGCTTGCCTTCCTCAGCGCTCAAACTCAGCGAGCAATGGAACACGTGTCCACCGTCAACGTCGGTGCCGTAAAACTGCTTCGCCCTATCAAGGCTGTTGGCAATATCGAGTGCTGAATCCCGGTTTAGCTCGTTGTCGTCATACCAAGCCATGATTGCCGCATCACCGGCCACAAGGTGCGGTTCTTCGTGCTCATTGGCCCGGCCCGGTCCTGCAAGATAGACCATTAGCCCGCTCATCCGATCACCCTGGGTGATGTTCGGTATCACAGCAGATCCTCTACCGTCCGGCCATATCGGCTAGGAAACGGTCTACCCGGTGAATGACACTCTTCGCGTGGGTGATCGACTCTGCCGCGTCCGCCGGGATCTCACTGGTGCTGTTGGCGTGCCGTGCAACCTGGTTGATGTTGTTCGCAACAGTTCCGACAAGCCGGGCAAGATTGGAAAGCTCCATGAACTGATTGCGGCGCTCTGACGGGGTTTCCCCGCCCTCGCTCAACGCTGATTCAACTAACAGCCTGGCAACCGTTACTCGGTGCTTCTCCGCGATCTGTACAAGCCGGGCCTCTTCCTCGGGCGTGACTCTGATGACGTGGCGGTGCATCCTGCCGCCCTCGACATTGGCGCGACGACGGCGCGACTTCCAACCGGCTAAACCGTTGGTCTCGCTCATCCGTCCTACCGCCCTTCAATGCCAGCGCAGCGAACCCGGCAAATCCGGGGACC
This sequence comes from Arthrobacter sp. CAN_A212, assembly GCF_015752345.1. Classification (NCBI taxonomy): domain Bacteria; kingdom Bacillati; phylum Actinomycetota; class Actinomycetes; order Micrococcales; family Micrococcaceae; genus Arthrobacter; species Arthrobacter sp. CAN_A212. The sequence goes on along the minus strand of NZ_JADOUT010000018.1, from coordinate 18,105 downwards.
ACACCCACCAGTGTGCCGCACCCGACGCAGCACGTCGAGGCGGAATCCAACTTAGGGCACCTAAGTTACCAGCTTGCTCCGTCTGAGTCGTCCTGTGCTTTTCAGCCGGCGGTGTGGCTTCGGTTGGGGTTTAGAACCATGCGGTACGCTTCGCGCCTGCAATCCATTGACCGGCTGCGCCGTTCCGTTTCGGCTTGTGAATGTACTGTCTGCCCTTCTCTTGGCAAGTTTCCACTGGGAGCTTTCGCGGCATATCCTCACTCGCAAACTCCCTCCGGTATTCCACGGTCCCCCAGCTTCAACTGGCCAATTCACTTCGCAGCCAATTGATGACGGCGTTGCCGAAAGAAACGGTGGCAAGGATGACAAACAGGAGGACGCAACAATGGCCCTTATCTCACCTAAGAATGTGGAGAAGATCTACGGTGCGAACACCGCAGAGCTAAGCCAGTGGCGGCAGGCTGGGATAAGGCCACAGTTCTACCGGATCTCTGCCCGCGTGGTCCGGTACGGGACCGACGACTTAGACAAGTGGTTCCATGATCCAGCGAGCGAACACCTACACGACTTCCCAATAAGGGCATCGCCCAATCTCTGTCTGGTGTAGTGACGCCTAGTAGTCACATGGTTAGGCTGAGGGCATGGCAAATATCAGCGTTGAACAGACCCAAGACCAAGCACGTAAACTCCTCGACTCCAAGATTGAGTCAGTGACAGCTCTCGTTAAGGCGAGGCAACGGGTATCGGATCTGCGGGAGCATCTGGCCCAAGCCGAGAAAGACGACAAACGCGCCTACGTGCGCGCAACTAAAGACGGCTGGACCACCGACCAGCTAAAGACACTCGGCCTAGAGAACAGTGCAGCCAGCCGGCGGCGCAGCGTCAAACGTTCTTCGTCCTCAGAAGGCGCGCTTCCACCAGTAATTGCTTCGGCCTCGGATACAGAATCCTAAAGATTACTTTCGACATAGGAGACGTTCTATTCGACTGAGCAGATGCAAATTAACTTTCGCTATCCCTCCCGTGTTGAGATGCCCGACTATTACAAAGCCCTTCCTAGTGGGAACGGTCTACCTAGCTGGGAACCAGCGCCAGCGGCCTGGCATGGAGGTAGTGAGCCTTGGCCTCAACCTCGCCATCCTGCCACTGCTGAACAGTTGGAAACATGGGCCGATAACAGTCAACAGAACCCAAACTTTCATCCGGTAGCAGCGTTCGCGGGTAGGCGGCTAGTAGGTGCATCGGCCACGATCTCATTTGAGGTTACGGTGCCCGGCCTACGCCAGCTACCCATGGCAGGAGTAACTGCCACGGGAGTCCTCGCTACGCACCGCCGGCGGGGCCTACTTCGCGGAATGATGCAGACGATGTTTGACGCGGCAATCGAACGGGACGAACCTGTCTCGATGCTCAGCGCCAGCGAAGGCAGCATTTATGGAAGGTTCGGATTCTCCCCTGCGACGTACCGCACCAGATGGGAGATCGAACGGACTGGGCAGAACTTCTCCCAGCAGAGAAGCCAACCGGGTCAGTCGAACTCATTGGTGCTTTAGAAGCCCGCAAACATTGGCCAGCATTACACGAGCGTATACGGCGCTCTCGTGTAGGCGAGCTATCCGCCCAACCGGGTAGGTGGAACGGACTTTCTGACACCGCTACCGGAGCGGACAGCACGCTTCGCTATCTCGTTCACTGGGATGATCACGGAGCCGTGGATGGCATTGCCAACTTCAAGCTTCCCTGGTCCCGAACGGTTGACGATGTTGGCACATTGATTGTGGAATCCTTAGAGGCCACCAATCCTCAGGCCTATCGGGCGCTGTGGCAGATCCTGCTCGATTTCGATCTGACGCGCAAAGTCATTGCTCACTCACGCCCGCGAGATGAGCCACTTCGTCAAATGCTAAGTAACCCTCGCGCAATGCGCATCACCCGCCAGGCAGACAACCTATGGATGCGCCTGTTGGACGTTCCCAGCGCGTTAGAAACCCGCACCTATGCTGGACCCGAAGCTATAACTTTTGCCGTCGAAACCGACGAAATGGTTCCTCGAAATGTCGGCGTCTGGCGTTTAGAAGCAGACGCGGTTGGTGCTTCATGCGTTCGCACCGATACAACTCCAGATCTCGCAATCGACATTCAAGCCCTCGGCGCGCTCTACCTCGGGGGAATGTCCGCTCATTTGCTAGCCGCTGCGGGGAGGATACGCCCAGAAAGCCCAACATCCGTAGAGACACTCTCCCGGATGTTCAGAACCGATCCAGAACCCCACAACTCATTCGGATTCTAGATGAACAGCCCTCCCGCGCGGTTCTATCGGAAGGAATCGAATTTGCTCAAGTTCCATGGCCGGAACTCTGGTATTTGATCGGTACCGATGCCCAGCCAGACTTGCACCGGCTCCGCGCCCTGGGGGCGCATCTGAATAGGAATAGCATCGTCGTTCTCGCTTTCGAGAGCTGCTATGACTTCTGGCCCATCGACGACTTCGAGGTTTCGGTGAAACAGAGTTGTTGGCCCTAAGTTGAACTTGCTCCCCATTACATCAAGAACAAATGCATCTGGGCGGCTAGCAAACGATCCACCATCACGGATGAACTGCAAGAGCTGGTCACTGTACTCACCACTAAGTGTCGCAGTGAGGTCTGTCCCCAGCGGCATCACTGTCAGATAACCGTCCAACAGGAGCCGGCCAACCCTGATCATTGCCCGGTCTCGATTGGTCATCGTTCTGGGCACAGTGAACGATGTTCTTAGGTGTTCCTGTAGGGCCGACAGATCATCCAGCAGTTCTTCCGTATAAGGGTCCTCTAGGCGATCATCAGAGTTGCTGGAGTGCAGCTGAACCTTTTGCGCCAGACGGCCATTATGAAATACCTCCATCACCCCGTCCGGCCGCAGCGCAGCCTGCAAAGCCATTGCCCTAGCACCGTCGTAGACGCTAGCACCGAACATGTCGTAGGAGACTTGCAGCCCTCCGCCTTCGGACGCCGTGTCGTGGGGTCTACGAATGGTGACATCTACGATGTTGGCGAAGTTCATCCTCACCGACGTTCCTTTGCGCCCCCCGGTCCGGCCAGCGATCTTCCCGTCAAACCGCCCCTGAGAATAGCCTGCTTCATCGATGAAATTGAAGGTGGCGGTTTCGCCGAGGTCCACTGTTGCCCTTGGGGCGACGATGCTTAGGGGCCCGTTGAGATTGGGGAAGGGCTTGACCCATTCTGGGCCGCTACGTTCGAAGGTAGCGGCCCTTGCTGGAAGATCAATTGCGTCAAACGATCCCCAATCAAGTGTGTCCTTCACCCGGTCCGCGATATCTTGATCGCGGTCGCTGAAGTTGAAGGATACCTGCGTGCGGATGGGCTCGACCTTCATCGCATCGGGATGCTTCTCTGTGTAGGTCTCGATGTACTCGCCGTTGTAGTGGCTGAAATTCGTTCTCCAGTAAAGGCTTCGCCCTTCCGCAATCTCCGACAGGCCAACTACCCGGTTCGATAGATCGTCACTGCCGACAAGAGCTGCCTTCTCGTGCGCCATTTCGATCAGTAGGTCTTGGACTTCATTCCTCAAACAAGCGCGTTCAATGTCGTCGTGTATAGCCAATTCGTCGTCGAAAGCACTCTGCCCCCATATGGTGACAGCAACCTCTTTACCCAGTGCGAGTTTCTGGATGTACTCGTGTTCTTCGATCCTTCCATTAGGAGGCATGACCAGGATCCACTGGTGAGGCTGATAGTTGTCCCAGGCTCTGTTGAATGATTTCTTGATCTGGTCTCGCCTGCGGACGTGCGCCCCGCTGGCGCCACCGAGAAAGTGTTTGAGCTGAAAAATGATCCTGGCTTCGCGTTTCTCGTTCCAGACAACGACGTCTATGCCTTTGTCTCCTCCTGCTCCGCGAACTACGTCCACCGTGCAGGGTGGTTTGTCATAGATTCGACGTAACAGTGCCTCGATTACGCGGTTGAAATCAGGTTCTTTGATGGTTTCCCAGTCGATACGTCCACGATGCAGGGCGTTGCTCCGTTTCATACGGCTCCCCCAATTCCTTCGCCGCCAATATGCCTGTATAGCGTTTCCCATGAGACACCGAATGTGCCTGCTATCTCCTGCTTGGTATAGCTTCCTGCTGCAATCATCTTCTTTGCTTGCACGATCCGCATAGGACTCAGACCCAGCTTGCGTCCTCCTGTCCTTCCTCGGGGCGTCAAGTCTTCGCTGGCTTGAGCAGCCGAGTACGAAGCCGATCTACCTGAGACTGGTTCAAACCAATGGTAAACAGGTACAGGTCGACTCCCCCGTAGACCCCATCAATGTGCTCCAGCATCTGAAGGATATTCTCGGCTTTCGCGCCATGGAGGTACGCCCGGTCCCTACGGGATGCATCGTCCGGAGCTTCCTCCAGTTCCCTAGCGAAGACCTCGCGCATACTGTGTTCAGTGCGTGAATAGTCCTCGGCGATAGCCTCATCTGAAACACCTGCCAAACGCAGCAGCATCGCAATGATCATCCCGGTTCGGTCTTTGCCAGAAGCGCATGAGATCCAGATGGTGCCATCCGGGGCGTCGGCAATCTCTACCATGATTGCTGCGATTGTGGCCGCGTTCCGCCCAAGACTTCCCGAGTAGACGGCACCTAAGGTCGCTTCGGAATCGGGATCCCGTCTAGCCTCAGCACGTGGGTCTATCAAAGGCCTCAATCTATAGCCCTCATTGGTCGCCATTGGGTGAGCCAACGCATCCGCTTCCGTAACTGATCGAAGATCGATCACACGCGCGAGTGTTTGCATCAAGACAGCCGTGCCCTGCGAATCGGAAGTGGTGGGCGTATCCGACCTTATGACCGATCCCCGAACCGTCGCTCCACCACGGCTTGAAAGCATCCCACCGATGTCGCGAGCATTTTTGAATCCCACCAAGTTATGACCCACAGAATCAAGTATGGCCATCATGTCAATGAGGGCTCCACGCCATCTTCCTGCTGTCCCTATGCCGGTCCTTTAAGGGACGATACTGAGCGCCAGCGTGGTCGATGGCCAAAGTGAGTCCAGTCGGGCGATCCAAGGATCCGCCATCGCGCCCGCATTCAGCCGTCGTAGTACCTCCGCAGGTGGCACCCATTCGGCTGCCATGACTTCACTCTGCTGCAGAGTCACCTCCGCGTTGGACGTCGCGCGTACGACGTAGAAGTCCAGGACTGCTGAGGTTTCAACAAACCTGTCAATCAGTGTCAGTGTGGAGGGCAGCACATCTAGACCGGATTCCTCCCGCAGTTCCCGGCTTGCCGCATTGCGACTCGATTCCCCGGCTAAAGCGCTGCCGCCTGGAAATTCCCACCCAAACGCAAACTCCTTATCGGCGGCGCGCTGGGTAAGCAAAACCGCTCCATCCTCACGTTGCACGCAAACCGCAACCACCAGATGAAAGTGTCCAGATGGCCACCCCTCAGCGCCCCTGCGAAATGTGTCACCTGTCAGCGCCCCCTGGACGTCCAAGATGTCCCACCACCCATCCGCTAAGTGTTGCAATCACCGCAAGAACCCAAGGATCCTTCACTGAATAGCGACCTCCCGGACAGTTGGAGCACCATCGGTGTTCCAGTTGAAGAGCGTTAGGTGCCAGAGGCCCGGCCGTTTGCGTGAAGGGTCTATCAGCCCTTTGGCGCCCAGGCTCTGTAGCGCTTCTCGGACCCTCCACGACGGAGGTGTGTCACCCGCTGCAACAGCTCCCTGCCAGTCTGCCGCCGCGTCCGCGGGGCTGACCCCCACGGACTTCAGGGCTTCGTGATCACGAAGATCAACGATCTGATGCGCCTCTACCTCGAAGCGAAGCACCTCAAGACCAGGGGTCCGGTTATCGGTGTGGGCGATCATTGCGGCGGCGACCCCTTCAGGCGATGAGCTGAGGTACAGCGTGGGCACGTCCGGCGGTGAATACCTGCCTGCAGATCGAGATCCCGTCAGAGCCGTGCCGCGGTGCGCGGGGTCCACAGCACGGTAGAACAAGCCCTTCACCGTGCGCATCACGGCACTGTCCCACGTGACAGCCGGTTCTTCTCGCTCCATGACAACACTCCGTGCCCCTGCTATCGATTCACATCGCCAGTTTCACATGTGCCGTTGACGATCCTTCAGAGCGCGGTGAAAGCGACTGGGGTGAAGTGCAACAGTGGAGCATGACCGAAACATCCCTGCCTCACGCCGAATTCGCCTTTCCTGGGCCGCTCCGCGATTCACTGATCGCGTCGATCCTTTCAGGCCGAAAGACCACGACGACATCGCTGCTGGTCGAGTACGCCGTCGAAGGTGAAGAGCTACCTGCAGTAGGCAGACGACAATCAGTCATCGACTCGACGGAACGACCGATCGCGGTTATCGAAACGGTGCAGGTCGACCAGGCGCAGTTGGATCAAGTAACGCTCACCCATGTCATCGATGAAGGAGAAGGGCACGCCACCGTCGCTCAATGGCGTGCAGATCACGAGCGGTTCTGGCATAGCGAAGAGATGCGGTCCTACCTAGGAGACCCCACGTTCACGGTCCGCAACGAGACCGTAGTGATTCTCGAGCGCTTCCGACTCATCAGCTGAGAAAGACGGTTCTGCAGCGTCCCGCGGAGGGATCGATCACTAGACACTTTTGCGCTGCGCGACGATCGCCGCGTGGGGCCGCTGACCGATTGTTGTCCTCATGTGGGTTTCGATTACATCAAAGCCGGCCGAGGTCAGTTCTTTGGTGAGGTCATTGACCGGCCATTGGTATGCCGGGGTCACAGCGTGGGCGAACTCTTTAATAACGGCGCTTTCGAAGAAGCCGAGGAGCAACGCGCCGCCAGGGCGAAGCGCGCGGGCGAACTCCAGGAGGGGGATCCTGATCGTGCTGGGCTCGTGGTGGATGAGCGAGTACCACGACAGAATCCCGCTCACTGTTCCTGGTGCTGCATCAAGGGTCTCGAGACTGCCCACACCGAACCGCACATCGGGATATGCGCTGCGCGCTCTGTCGATGAATTCGGGTACCAGATCCACACCGCTTGCGGCAGCTCCGCACTCACGAAGGAAGTTCGTCCAGTGGCCTGGCCCGCAGCCCGCGTCGATTATCTGGCCGTCGATACCATCAGCCCAAGACGAAACGAGCTGACGGTCCAAAGGGTGCACTGCATCCATTGAACCGAGGAGCTCGGTGTACTCGGTTGCACGACGTAAGTATGCGTTGCCAACCTCATCAAGCATGTACCCGAGTCTAGGCGCGGGCCGAGCACGCGTCCGCAGGCCGATCCTCGTGCGCCCACGCTGCCGACGCATTCGAGGTGTTGCGGGTGGGCCCTGAGATTCCCTGCCTAATCCCCGATAGATCCGTCCAGCAGCTCGCGCAGAATATCCAGATGGCCGCAGTGTCTGCCCGTTTCCTCGATCATGTGCACCAGAACCCACCGCACGCTCTGTCCGCCGTCGCCACCGCGGCAGCGATCCTCTATCCCATACCGCTCCAGCACTTCGCGGGACTGGCGGCAGGCAGCCTCGTAGTCCTTGATGATGTTCACCAGGCTGTCCTCTTCGCTCACCCGGAATTCGCCGTCGGGATCCTCCGCGGACCATCGGGTGGGCACATCCTGCTGCCCGTCGATGCGATCCGGAAACCAGAACCGCTCAACGTCTGTCAGGTGTTGCACCAACCCTGACACCGTTGTCAGCGAGGGCACGAGCCGCTTGGCGCCGTCGGCATCGCTGAGGCCACTGGCCTTCATCACTACCGTCGCCCGGAAGTAATCCAGGAAGCCGGTCAGCGTCTCCCGCTCTCCGGCCGCTGCAGGTGGTTCCGTCCGGCTGTCATTTTCCATCCGACCAACCTAGTACGGGGAGTCGAGCCGCAGCGCAGCCGCGCCGAACATGACAAACGGGGACTTGCAGAATTGCTCGAGAAAGAGTCCCACAGGCCGATCCTTCACCGCGACACCTTTAGCCACTCCCCCGACGATAAAAATCCCATATATGTGACTTTCAGGGTAAGTTGGCGGCTTTTTGACAGCTTCGATTGGCGGCTTTAGCCAAGCGGATCAGGCGTCGGCCTTCCTTGCCTCTATCTTGCATCCCTTGAGTCCGCCCTTGGGGTCCAGGGCAGGCCCGTCGGGGCACTTCCAGCCTGGTGGCGGACCCTGACGATTCAATGTCCGGGGAAACGTGTTCGAGCCGACCAGCGATGCGGCGCCCGGCTTGATTCCTTGTCGGTTCTGAGGGGTTAGTCATCACGGATGTCCGCCGCAGCCCGCGCCTTTTCCTGTCTCTGCTCTTCCAGCACGGCTGCGCGCCGGGTGTCCCGTGCTTTATAGGCCTGCAGTGGCGCGTTGATTCCAATTCCGACAACCAACGTTATTACCCAGAGGTAGAGACCGTCGGTCCCCCTCCAGAGGTAAAAAAGCAGGAGCGTGGCGGCAAGGACCGCCAGCATGACGATTCAATGCTTCTGTTTGCGGGTCATAACTAGACAATGCCATGACCACGCCACCTCGCCCATACGTAGGCACCAGCGTTGACGGGAACGACTATTTAGATGGCGCCTATAGGTGACAGCTACCTTCCCGATGATAGATGCCGAGTAACTCGCAGGGTCCTCGGCCTCGCTCGGGCGCACCGTTTTTCCGTCTGTGACAAGACGTCCCCTGATGACGGATGTAACGATGCGCGCCAGTGCCTAAATCGGTCGATTCTGGACAAGAGCGATTACCTGTAACTGGTCGCACAGTGAACAGAGGCACCACGGCGTGCCGGCACACCGGATCATATGACTAGTGAAGAATCGCCGCGCCGACTTTGTGTGGTTAAGCCGGTGTCTCCAGACCGACGAAGACTGGCCTAACCCTTTCCTGCCCGTTCTGACAGCGGCGAGAACTCCAGATATCTATCGTCGTAGGCAGCGCGGTGTCCTTCTACCTCTGTGGCTGGCAGTGCTGTTGGCGCTCACCACCCCAAGACTGAGCTGGTCAGTTGCCATGGGTTCGGACGTCGTTGCTCCGACGCCCCCGTGGGTACAGCACTCAAGCTCCTGTCGAAGTGCGCGGTCTTGGTCACGGCTCTCCACAAATATCCGACATTGGGGTGTCGCAGGAGTGTCATAGTTTCATGAGCGACCGATAGTCGTAGGAACAGGGCAGAGGAAATCGCAATGAAGCTTGGATACACCATCATCTTTGTCGACGACGTCGCTGAAGCCGTCGACTTCTACGAGAGGGCCTTCGGGATCGAGCGCGAGTTTGTTCACAAGGCTGGCGACTACGCACAGATGTCCACGGGAGAGACAAAGCTGGCCTTCACCTCGCATGCCCTTGGAGCCACCGCGGTGCCCGTGGCCTACACGGCCTTCGATCCAGGTCAGACCCCTGCAGGGGTCGAGCTGACGCTCATCACAGACGACGTCGCCGCCGGTTTTGCCAAGGCAGTGTCAGCCGGGGCTGTTCCGTTGGCTGAACCCCATGACACCGAGTGGGGCCAAACCGTCTCCTACGTGCGCGACCACGTGGGAACACTTGTGAGCATCGCCAGTGGGATGGACGGATGAGCGCGGATACCGTGGATGAGGAAGCCCTGGCTGCCGTCTGTGGTCATTGTGCAGGGTTGCCCGGTGCGACGCTGGATCACACCTTCGGTGAGGACAGCGATGTCTATCGGGTGGGGAACAAGATGTTTGCCCTCGTCAACACTGAGGGTCGCGGTTTCGCCACCCTCAAGGCGCCGCCGGAGGAGGTTCGCGCACTCCTCGAGCAGCATGAGTTTGCTCGACCCGGGTACTACATGAACAAGCGCCACTGGGTCACGCTGGATTTGGTGGAGGGAGTTCCGGTCGGTGAGGTGCTCGAACTCGTTGGTGAGTCCTACCGGCTGGTGCTGGAGGCGCTCCCCAAGAAGGCCCAGGCGGAGATTCGCTCGGCGTGAACCGGTTGGAGAGGCTCTACGCCCTGCATGAGCGCATTCGGCGCAGCTCGCCCGGTCCGGTGAGTGCCGCCGCGCTTGCGCGTGAGTTCGAAGTGTCTCGTCGAACGATTGAGCGTGATCTCTCCTCCTTGCGGGCGGCTGGGCTCCCGCTGTTTGCGGAGCATGGGAGATCAGGTGGGCAGCGCAGTTTGCAGGAAGCCAAGCACATCGTGTTCAACCTCAGCGTGAGTGAGGTCTCAGCATTGCTGATCGCCGTCGCCGCTGCGGGCGAGATGCCCTACGGTGACGCGGCGACGCGAGCCACCGAGCGGCTCCTTGAAGCAGTTCCGGATGTTACGAGAGTTCAGGTTGCCCATCTCCGGTCGCGAATCCGGACTCGCGTCAACGTGGGCGGCTCAGTGACGGCCAGTATCCGACGCGCCGTTGAGGAGGCGGTCCGAACGCAGCGAGTGCTCAACATCGCTTACGCCGATGCGGCTGGCAATGTGACGGATCGCGCGGTGGAGGCCTGCGGGTTCTACAACGGAGACCAGGGCTGGTATCTGATCGGTTGGTGCCAACTGACAGACGCAGGACGCATCTTCAGAATCGATCGCATCCAATCTGCTCGTCTCACAACACGGCCCGTGCCGACACGAGATCTCGACGAGGTGCTCGGCTGGGTGCCCGACGAAGTGGCTACCCCGTAGTTCAGGACTTCCCCGATGGTCATTGGTGGTGTGAATGGCCCAGAGTGGCGGCACGCTCCTTTACGTCTCAGAATCGGTCGTATTTGCTACAAACCCGGCCAGCGTCCTCGAAGTGACGTGAAGTACCGAGATTCTGTAGCGGAATACAGTGCCGTATTCTATGTGTTGTTTGCCCCTGCTGTTTACGGATATTGATACATTAGAGGGCATGGGACACCAGTTGGGCTATGCCCGTGTATCGACCGGCGACCAGGACGCCGCTCTTCAAGAGGACGCATTGAAGGCCGCGGGATGCTACCGAATCTTCACCGACACCGCATCGGGTTTGCTGGAAACACGTCCGGAACTGTCAAAGGTGCTGGACCAGCTGCGGCCCGGCGACACGTTGGTGGTGTGGCGGTTGGATCGTTTGGGCAGGTCCATCCGGCATCTGATTGATCAGTTGGCTGGCCTGCAGGAGCGTGGAATCGGGTTCCGCTCCTTGCAGGAGAACATTGACACGACGTCCTCGGGCGGGCGACTCGTGTTTCATGTCTTCGCCGCATTGGCGGAGTTCGAGCGAGATCTGATCCGGGAACGGACGCATGCCGGCCTGCAAGCGGCCCGTGCGCGTGGACGCTCCGGAGGAAGGCCTGCGTTGCTGACCAAGGATAAACTCCGGACCGCGCGCCGGCTGTATGAGCAGCAGGACATGACTGTTGAACAGATCGGCAAGGTGCTGGGAGTCAGTCGGACCACCATTTACCGGGCCCTGCGCAAGGCACCGGACACGCCTCCGGCCCGACGCGGTAAGGCCGCGGCCGCGACGACGACGGCCACCACGGCGCTGTGATCATGGGAGGCAGCCAACCCGTCAACGGGTACCCTGCCTCCACTCCTGACAGCACGACCGCTGCGCGGTGGGAGATCCTGCGCCACCATGTTGAAGACGGTGTGTCCCTCAGGGCACTGGCCATGAGTGAAGGCGTCGGCCTCCGGACCCTGCAGCGCTGGCATGCAGCCTACAAGCGCGGCGGAATGGCCGACCTTGCTCCCCGCGCCGCCCCCGTGCGGCAACGGACGACCGAACCTGGCCTCATCGCATTGATTGAAGGCCTGGCCCTGGTGAAGCCGCCCCTGTCCCCGTCCGTCATCACCCGTAAAGCCAACCGGGCAGCAGAGGAACAAAACTGGCCGGCCGTCTCCTATGGCACGGTCCGCTCGATCATCGCCGGACTGGACCCAGGAATGATGACCCTCGCCCGTGCCGGGCCGGCGGCGTACCGGGATCAATACGAACTCATCTGGCGTCACCGCGCGGAACATCCAAACGCGCTCTGGCAGGCGGACCATACGATGCTCGACATTCTGGTCCTGGACGCAAACCGCAGACCCGTCCGGCCCTGGTTGACGACCATCATGGATGATTTCTCCCGAGCCATCTGCGGCTACACGGTCTTCCTCGGCGCCCCGTCGGCGATGAACACGGCCCTGGCATTACGGCAAGCAATCTCACCGAAGACCCAACCCGACTGGAGGATGTGCGGAATCCCGGATGTGCTTTACGTGGATCATGGCTCGGACTTCACCAGCACCCACCTCAGCCAGACAGCCAAAGACCTGCACTTCACCATCACCTTCTCCACCGTGGCAAGACCCCAGGGCAGGGGAAAGATCGAACGGTTCTTCGGCACCGTCAATACCGAACTGCTCAGTGGACTCCCCGGGCATCTGACCCCGGGCTTCCCACCACCAGCACCGACACGGACCCTTCACGAACTCGACGCGGTCATCGGGCGCTTCATCATCAATGACTATCACCAACGCGTGCACCCAGAAATAAGGAAGACTCCGGCCCAGGCTTGGCTTGGTCAGGGATGGCTTCCACGGCTACCCGCCACCATGGACGAGCTCAACCTTCTGCTCCTGACCGAAATCAAACACCGGATCGTGCACCGCGACGGCGTCCACTTCCAGGGCCTGCGATACATCTCACCGCTGCTCGCTGCCTACGTCGGCGAACCCGTCCTCCTCCGGTACGACCCACGCGACATCACCGAAATCCGCATCTTCCACAAAAACCAGTACATCTGCAAAGCCGTCGACCCCGCCCACGAGACCGCCACCATCACCCTCAAAGACATTCAAGCCGCCCGCTCAGCACGCCGGCGTGAACTCCGTGGACAGATCAACGAGCGGATCACCGTCGTTGCACAACACCTGCCGGAGGTGATCCCACCTCGATCCGATCCTGCCCCAACACCGCCACCGCCCGTCAGAAAACGCGCCTTGCTGCGCACCTACCTCGAGGATGACTGATGACACCACGAAACTTCATCGCCACGAAAGAGCACCGCCGGTTCGTCGAATTCGCCGACGCCGTCCGACGTCAAAACACCATCGGCATCTGCTACGGCCAAGCCGGGATCGGAAAGACACTCTCAGCCCGACGCTACGCAAACTGGCATCAAGCCCAGGACTACCTCGAAGACTGGGGTCCCCGAAAAGAATCCGACGAAAAGATCCACGCCGCCCTGGCAAGGACCAGGACGGTCTTCTACACCCCGACGGTCCTCACCACCACCAAAGACATCAAGTCAGACCTGGACCACATCACCATCCGCGTCTCCCTGTCCATCGATGAGCACCTCTACAAAATCGGGAAGAAACCGAAAACCATGCGCTCCAGAAACGTGGAACTGCTCATCGTCGATGAAGCAGAACGACTCAGCGCAGTGTCCCTCGAACTGCTGCGCGACCGCTACGACAGGGACAACACCGCGCTGATCCTCATCGGCATGCCCGGCATCGAGAAACAGTTCAGCCGCTACCCCCAGCTCTACAGCAGAGTCGGATTCGCCCACGAATACCGACCACTCGGCGAGGAGGAACTGCACTTCGTCCTTCAACGCCGCTGGCACAAGCTCAACTAAACCCTGGACCCCGAGGACTTCACCGACGCCCAAGCCATCGCATCCATAGCCCGCATCACCCGCGGGAACTTCCGCCTCGTAGACCGGCTCTTCACCCAAATGGACAGAATCATGAAAATCAACGAACTCACCACCATCACCGACGACGTCGTCGAAGCCGCACGATCAACCCTCGTCATCGGCATCAGCTAAACCGCCAACCCAAACTGTCAAAAAACCGCCAACCAAGACTAAAAGTCACACCCATATAAAACCCTGGTTCTCAGATTCGCGTATACCCCGCCCGCAAAACTGTCTCGCTCAGGTAGCTCAAGCGCTACAGTGAACCCTATGGCCGGACACATCATCGGATACGCACGCGTCTCCACCAACGAACAAGACCTCACCGCCAAAGGATAGGAGACATCTATGCGTTGCGATCCCTACTAGGGACAGGTCGTCCGTCAGAATGAGGCATGGCAATTCGCGCGTTCTCTCTCGGCCCACTTCGAGGTCTCCAGCATGCGGAAGCTCACGACCTCGGTAACTTGGTGGTTCTTTCAGGACCGAATGGGTCAGGCAAATCGAGCCTGTTGGAACTGCTTCGCCAGAACCGTCACGACATCGCAGAACCCGGGACCAAGGTTATGTTCGTTGGTCCTCATCGAACATGGAGATCCTCGGCGCTGAACCGAGTATCCCTTCTCGGATTTCCCTTGGACTCTTACGGAGCACTTTTGGAGAGTGACACTCTCCCCAACTTCCAGTTCATGGTGCCCCAAGGCATGCAGGGCCTTCAAGGTGCATTCCGGGATGCGAACAGCGCGGAAGACAGCCCTGCGTTTGTGAAGACCTCCTTGGCAAATCTCCGGGCTAAGCAACAAGCGATCCTTGGGAAGGTATGGGAGCAGAACTCGGGGCAAGTAGGAGCTGGGGAAGTTCCAGACTTGTTCGCTCCGTTCCGGCGGCTTGTGGCCACGCTTCTCCCGCACCTCGATTTTGTCGGTGTCGATGAGACGGACACCAATAATATCCTCATCAACTTCCGAGACATTGGGGGGCAGGGCCCCCTTTTCGACATAGACCAGCTATCTAGTGGCGAGAAGGCGGCAGTCGCCCTATTGCTGCCCCTCGTCGAGCGACAAGCGGATCAGCTCATTCATCCGGATCAAACCGAGTCCTCGATTGTGCCTTTGACTATGTTGCTCGACGAGCCAGAGATTCATCTCCATCCGCTCCTACAACTCCAAGTTCTAGAATATTTGCGCGACCTGGCTTCTTCCAACCAGGCACAGTTCATCCTCACCACTCACTCTCCGACCATCCTTGACGCCCTGACGGACGATGAGCTCTACCTTATTAGTCCGGCCTCGATCAGTCCGAGCAACCAGCTCAGCCGACTCACGACGATGCATGAACGTCTCGAAGCCGCCAGAGAACTGACAGGGTCGACACATTTACTTACTCGGTCGAAGCCAATTGTCTTTATCGAAGGTGAAGAGGAACGTTCGGGCCTTAGCAGCGATACCCGCCTAATCACCAACTTGCTGGGAAAAACAAAGTCGTGGGCCCTGGTGCCCGGCCGTTCAAAAAAGGAAGTCATCGGAGCCGTAGCCCGTCTGCGCGGTGCTGAGTTGGAGTTGCCCGGGATGCCTGTCTTCGGGATTGTCGATTCCGATACCGATTTGCAGCCGGATAGTCCTCACATGGTGGCCTGGCCCGTGACGATGGTTGAGAACTTCCTGCTGGATGCAGAAGCGATCTTCGAAACACTTGGTCCCTTTGGAAGTCAGGTCAAAGCCGGTTCCGTGTCGGAGGTGCAGGACGCCCTTCGACGGATCTCGACTTCACTCTACGAAGATGAAATCCGCATCCGAGTCCAGCGGCAGCTTCCGATCGGACGGCTCTCAATTCGCCCCGACGAATTGGACACGATCGAGGACGTCGTCGGAAAAGAAACAACCCGGTGGATGCAGACCATCGCGAGGCTTGATATCGGAAAGTTGACTGAGGCAGCCCGCGCGGAAGTAGAGGGGATAGTTTCCAACTCGACTGAGCTGGACCGCTTTCATGGAAAGAAAATGATCCGTGAGCTCCATAAGGAGCTTGCCGTTCAACAGGCAGGTGTGGGGCATACCGCATTTGCCCTCATGTTGTCAGCGCACCCGCGCTCAGCTGAGAGGGCCGCCCTCCTGGCCACACCGGCGCTTAATCAAATCGCCCTGTTCTTTCCGACTGCCCTTTCCAACCAACTTCGCGTTCTCCATTCGACAGAGGGGGACAAACTTGCGGACAGATCGCAAATCTTCGCAGAGGAATGGGCAGCCGGTCGTCCAAATGCAGCGGGCCGGCAAGAGCTACGCAACGACATATTTAACTTCTCACGAGGTCTTGCCGAGGTTGAGAAGCGAGACCTCGGACGACTTGCGTCTCAGATAGGAACGGCCACCTAACTTCACCGAAACCCAGATGGCCCAAGAAACTACAGTCAAACAAGATTCAGTTCTGAGTGTGCACTACAGAATAGCTTTCAGGATTCTCAGCCAACGAGACTTGCCCACAGCTTGTGCTGGCGCATGGGTTCGCTACGGCGTTGTAGTGAACCCAGAAATGCCCGCACGAACATAAACTTTGATGCTTAGATAGGTCAAACGGGCACGGGAAACGACACAGAATCTAACGGGCGTGTCCAGTCTCGGTCGTCGAGTCTCGGAATCCGTCAATTAAGAGCGGGGCGAGAGGCCTGCTCGCCTTGATCGTGCTCAATGGGCTAACGGCATCGGCATCTAACCCGGGCCCGGTCACCTACCTGTAGCATCAGTTGAAAAACCGCTCGGCAAATGGGGAAGACGATGGGAAATATCTCAATCAGGCGTGTCATCGAGCACGTGAGCCAAGGCCAGATTCGAATCCCAGCGTTCCAACGAGGCTTTGTCTGGGATGCCGAGCGAGTCGCCTTCCTAATGGACTCCATCTATAAGAGCTATCCATTCGGATCCCTCATCCTCTGGCAAACGAAAAACCGCCTAACCGCGGAGAGAAAGCTAGGCCCTTTCAAGCTGCCTGAATCACAAGCAGAGTTTCCCATCCAATACGTATTGGACGGGCAACAGCGCCTCACATCGATCTTCGGTGTATTTCAGTCAGACCTAGTACCGGATGGTGACGATAGTTGGACCCAGATCTTCTTCGACCTCTCCGCTGCAGATGACTTTCAAGAGAGTCAGTTCCTCGCTCTAGACCCTTCTGACGTCGATCCCGCTCGTCACTTCCCGATCAGCACTTTCTTTGACGTCACCGGCTACCGCAAGGCTACGGAGAACCTCACTACTGACCAGGCGGAATTGATCGATTCTGTTCAGTCCGTTTTTAAAGAAGCGCTCATACCTACTCAAGACATCGTTACCGATAACCGAGCCAAAGTCGCCATCGTCTTCGAACGAGTGAACCGTCTCGGAGTAGAACTGGACGTTCTGCAACTACTGACCGCTTGGACTTGGAGCGAAGACTTCGATCTCCAGTCCAGGTTCTCTGACCTAGCACAAGAACTGGCACCATTCGGTTTCGGTGACGTAGGCGATGACTCGAATCTATTACTTCGCTGCTGTGCCGCAGTTGTTGCAGGTGACGCTTCTCCCGCCACACTTATTAGACTGAACGGAGCTGAAGTCCGCGAGAACTTTGAACGTATCGAGAACGGAATCAAGGGAGCGATTGACTTCGTTCGCACACATTTCCACGTTGAACGCCTAGTCAACCTCCCATATCCCGCGCTACTTGTTCCCCTCACGGTCTTTTTTGCATCCATGAATGGAAAGTCTTTGAAAGTCACCGATTTTCAGAGGGAAACGCTCGTGAGGTGGTTCTGGCGTGCGTGCTTCTCGAGAAGATTCAGCGCGGGCGTTCTACGTAATTTGAAACGAGACATAGATGAGATAGCCAAACTCCGGGCTGGCGCTGAGAATTCATTGAGCAACTTTTCCGTCAAGATCGATGCTGAACATTTCACAGAACGACAGTTCTCCATCAGTGCCGTCGACTCGAAGACATTCATTCTCATGCTGGTCCAGGCGTCTCCCCTGAGCTTTGTGTCAGGTTCACCAGTTTCACTGAAGAACGTCCTGCAGTCGTACAACCGGTCGGAGTTTCATCACCTACTGCCCCGGGCATTCCTTGGCGGTCGCGCGTTTCCGACGGAAAAGGTGAACGCCCTTGCGAACTTTGCCATGATCTCAGCGAGTGACAACAAGACTCTGGGAGGTGTCGCACCGAGCGTCTACAGAACCCGAATGCCCGAAACAAAAATCCCAGCGATCTTGGCTGCCGCCCTCTGCCCAAATTCGTTGTTCGATGATGACTACGACTCGTTTATCAGCGCAAGAGCCCAGGTGCTGGCAGCCAAAGCAAATAGCTTAGTCAACTAGCAAGCAACGGGTGGCAGCGGAAGAAAGCGCGATTTGATGCCCCCAAGGGGCGAGCCTTCTGCGATCTACTTTGCCGCTTATGCGGCTCTTCAGAATTGAGAGTGTAGTTTCGGTCTGAATCCGCCGGATTCGAGTAGTGATCTGGCGACATAGTTGGTGATGTTTGTGAAGCCGAGG
>NZ_JADOUT010000017.1:0-75798 GCF_015752345.1 Arthrobacter sp. CAN_A212 | reverse complement strand
ATGACCGAGGGGAAGCGCCGCCTGATCGATGACCCTCACCGGTTCGATGGCGTGAGTGCTATCGGCGTCGATGAGCATGTGTGGCGGCATACCCGGGGCGGTTCACCTACATCCACACGTGGCAGGGGTTCGGATCGTGTGCACGACGAACGCGATCGAGTCTGTGAACGCGAGGATCCGGAAAGCTGTCCGCTCCCGAGGCCATTTCCCCAACGAGCAAGCCGCTCTCAAATGTGTCTATCTGGCCGTGATGAGTCTCGATCCGACCGGCCAGGGAAGGGCCCGCTGGACCTAACGCTGGAAAGGCGAACTCAACGCCTTCGACATCACATTCAACGGCCGACTGAGCGTCGGACGCTAAACAACACCCAAACTAGTTACACCGAAATCTTGACAGACCCCGTCGAGTGGACACTGGTGGGCCAGATGCGATGGAGGGCCGCTAAATATTGCGCGGTCGAAGCCGGTGTGTTTGCTGCTGAACTTTAAGCTGTCGAAACGGGCTTCCTCTGGGTGGGTCCCAGCGACATCGGGGTGATATCGGGTTGTTTGTCGCTCAGTATTTGTCTTCGGAGGGGGTTTTGGAGAGTTGTCGGCGGTCGTATTCGCGGGAGCTGAAGGTGGCTTTTTTGACGGCTTGTTCGTTGTCCAAGCTTGATCCGAGTGCTCCGGCGATGGTGCCCAGCGATGCGGAGAGCCAGGCGAGGTTGCGGTAGTTGTCGATGCTGGCGGGGTGGCCCAGTTGGACTGAGAGGAATTCATTGTCGATGATGATCAGTGCGCCACCGAAGATCACGGCAAACAGCCCCAGATACATCGCGATCGCCGCGCACAGGATCGTGATGACCGTAGCGAGGTTATAGCTCACGCGCCGTTCGGTGCGCTGGCTTCCCCGGGGGCGTTCCCACAAGTCGTTATGGACAATCAACCAGAGGGTCATGGTCGCAATGGAGAGCAGACTGATGGCTGCGAGCCGGGGAGAGCTGAGATAATCTGCCATGCTCCAAATGCTGGTGTAAAAGACACCGAACGCTCCGGTGGCTGTTGCTGCAGCCATGGCGCCGGAGAGTCCGGGCAGGATTCGCCAGGGGCGGTTGCCTCGTACCATGCCGCCTAGGAGCTGCGCCCTGCCGCGGATCCCTTTCAGTGTCTCGTACGAGTTTTGGTTGGCTTCTGGGGCGGGGGTGTTTCGTTCCGGGGAGAGGTCACGGGTGGCAGCAGAAACTTTGCCAAGACCTAGGGATCGTGCGTTCGCGGTTCCATGAAGCACGCCGATGGTTTGCAGAAGGGCCCGCTTAACAAGGTTCTTACGCATCACGCCCAGGGCGGGAAGAGAGATCATCGCTGAACCGTGTTCAATGTTGATACTGGAAATCATCGGGTCGGAATTGGCGTACTTGGGCAAATCTGTCAGGTAAACGAGGTAATCCCAGCCCAGCCGGTCACGGACTTCCTGGGAGTGGATGTTCAATTCCACTTCCCCATTGGCGTCCAGGGGGAGGGATTGTTCCTCGATCTCAACTGTCCATTCCACCTCTGAGTCCAGGGACGAGCTCAGCAACTGGGCTGTCGTCGATTGTAGTTTCTGGGCTAGCGCGATCGCCAGACCAGGGTCGGCCATCAATCCCACCGTTTTCTTCTTCACGACCAGTGCCTTACTCATTCGTTCAGGATAAGAGAACCGGCTGTGGAAGAACTAACCCAACGCAGGCCCGCCTCGGTGTCGCATAACCTAAGCGCCTCGTAACGCATGGGAATCAAGACACTGAGGTCCTCTCATGGGGACCACACCACCTTCACCGTCCAGCACGGCGGTTACGTTTCCGGAGGCCCCGGCTACGACCACACAGCCGGCGAGGGTCCAGCCCTGTTTGGAGAGTCCTTCGCCGCCTTCACCGCGCCGGACCTGAATCATCATGGCGATACCGGCGATGATGACGCCGAGGTCAGCGCCGCGATCATCCGTTCCAGTCGGGCGATCCCGGCGAACCGCCCGGCGTTGTCGGTCACCAGCAGCGGATCGAACCGGAGGGAGTGCTCCCGGGTCATCGAGCGGTCGAGGGCGTCCCCGAGGGGAGTGTCCAGGTTGGCACACATACCCTGGCTCACCACGCCGAGGGCCGCGGCGTCGGGCGTCACCAGTGAGACCGGCCGCAGGTCGGCGTCGATCAGCACCACCGATCCCAGCCCCGGGTCTCGGGTGAACGCGTCCACTGCCTGGGCCAGGGTCAGGACGGCGGGCGCGTGCTCGACGACGTCGCGCAGGACCGTGCGCTGAACACTTGCCTGCCGGGCAGCGAGGCGGTGCGCCACCTCAAGTTCCACCCCTGCCCACGGTGGCCCGGGCCGGGCCAGGAGATACCCCTGGACCAGGGGGACACCGAGGCTCACCAGGGTGTCGAGTTCCTCCACCCGCTCCACGCCCTCGGCAAGGATCCAGGCGTCGACCCGGCCAGCGAAAATGCCGAGCATCTCGATCAGTGCCCGTTTCGCCTCGTCGCGGTCGACGTCGACGATCAGCTCCCGGTCAATCTTGATCATTGAGGGGTGCAACTGCAGGAGGTGGCGCAGGCCCGCGTAGCCCGCACCGGCGTCGTCTACGGCGATCAGGGCGCCCGCCGACCGCAGCTGGTGAAGATCCGGTTCCAGCTCAAGGTAGGAGTCGATGGGAGTCTGCTCGGTGAGTTCGACGATCAGGCCACCGAGGTTGCCCTCCTGACCCCAGACGCTGCGGATCTGCTCGGTGGTCAGCAGCTCGGGGGAGACGTTGAGGGTCAGGAAGCAGTTGGGAGGCAGGCTCGCCCGCTCCCGCAGGGCCACCCGAAGGGTGGCTGACTCCAGGTCGGCGCTCCTGCCGTGACGGCGCGCAGCAGCAAACCAGGCTTCCGGGTTTCGCTCAGCGAATCCGGGGAAGCGTGCCAGCGCTTCGTACCCGACGACGGTGCCCCTGGAGGTGTCAACGATCGGCTGGTAGGCGGTGGCCACACCTTCGCCCCGGCAGGCTGCCGCCAGCAACGGTTTCCAGTCCGGTGCCGCCAAGGCACCGGACTGGGAGAGGTCGGCGGTGGAGCTCAACTCACCGGCTGGATGGCACCGCGGACGGACTGGACCAGCTCGTCCGGGATGGTGGTCAATCCGTGGGCCACGGCGGCATGGGTGCTCACCTGAACCAGGATCTCGTCCTCAGTGCTGCACACCCACCGGGCGTCGCAACCGGGAACCACGTCACCACATGCAAACGATTTCATCGGATCTCCTTGTACTACGCCTTCGTTGGCGCTGACTGTTTATGTTGTGGTTATTTTTCGGCCCCGATATTTATTCGCCCCGGCGGCACAGAAAGACTGCTGCTTCACCAGGTCAAACCCCCAATACTCGAAGACTTCCTTGACTATCGGCAACTGAACCGGTTTAGTCAACGTTACTTAACCGGTTAAGTGATACGGATCACTTCGCAGTTTAGCCGAGGCAACGACTGCAGCCGAACCATACAGACGAGGAAGTCGACACCGATGCGGGTAACGATCAGCGACGTAGCGCGAGCCGCCGGCGTGAGCAAAGGGGCTGTGTCCTATGCACTTAACGGCCAGGCTGGGGTCAGCGAAGACACCCGTCGGCGCATCCTCAGCACCGCCGCAGCCCTCGGTTGGACTCCCAGCCTCCGTGCCAGGTCGTTGTCCTCCTCGAAGGCCTATGCGCTGGGCCTCGTCATCGCCCGGGACCCCCGGCTGCTGGGAAGTGACCCGTTCTTCCCGTCCTTCATCGCCGGCATCGAAACCACACTCGCCGATAGGGGCTACTCCCTGGTGCTCACCGTTGCCACCAAGACCGGCTCCGAGGAATCCAGCTACCGGCGGTTGGCACATGAGGGCCGCGTGGACGGGGTCATCCTCAGCGACATGCGCACCAATGATTCCCGGATCGCCCTGCTCCTGGAACTGGGGCTCGCCGCTGTCACACTGAACCGGCCGGAGACACCCTCACCTTTTCCAGCTGTCTGCATGGATGACACCGAGGGCATCAGCGAGGCCGTCCAACACCTCATCGACCTGGGCCACACCCGGATTGCCCATGTGGGCGGAAGCCAGTACTACATCCACGGCCTCAGCCGTCGGAACGCCTGGGCGAACACCCTCGAGCTCAACGGGCTGGAGACCGACCTGTTCATTGAAGCCGATTTCGGGGCCGCCGAGGGGGTGGCGGCGACCGCTGATCTGTTGGGACGGGCCAACCCGCCGACAGCCATCGTGTACGCGAACGACATCATGGCGACCGCTGGCCAGGCCTACGCCCAGCAGCAGGGCCTGCGCATTCCGGATGACCTCTCGGTCACCGGCTACGACAACACCGAGTACGCCCAGTACCTCAACCCGGCCCTCACCAGTATCGGCAGCGACCCGCTGCGTTGGGGCAGCGCCGCAGCCCAGGTCCTGCTCAACCAGCTCGAAGGCACCCACGACGGCGACGATGTGATTCTTGACGCCCCACGACTCATTACCCGCGGATCCACCGCGGCACCCCACGCCCGGAACACCTCACCGGCAGTCAGTAACAGCGCATCACCAACAACCGCGCACCAGCAACACAGCACCACCCACAACGATCAGTAACGACAATGTGATCTAGGAGAAACGCAATGACGCGATACACCAAACGAGCACTGGCCATCACGGCCACCGCCATGATGGGTCTGGGCCTCGCCGCCTGCGGTGGCGGCGGTGGGGACGCAGCCGGAGACGGCGAGCTGACCAGCGGCCCCATCACCATCTGGTACTCAAACAACCAGGACGAAGTCGCCTGGGGCGAAGCCATGGTGGAAGCCTGGAACGCTGACAACCCGGACCAGGAGGTCACCGCCCAGGAGATCCCGGCCGGCACCAGCTCCGAAGAGGTGATCGCGGCGGCGATCACCGCGGGCAACGCCCCCTGCATCGTGATGAACACTGCACCCGTCGCCGTCCCTCAGTTCCAGGAAATGGGCGGACTGGTCCCGCTGGACACCTTCGAGGATGGGGTGGAATACGTCGAATCCCGCAGCGGCGACGTCGCCGAACAGTACAAGTCGGCCGACGGCCAGTACTACCAGCTGCCGTGGAAATCCAACCCCGTAGTGCTGTACTACAACAAGGACCTGTTCGAGGCGGCAGGACTCGACCCCGAGAACCCGCCGCTCGGCACGCAGGACGAACTCCTGGAAACCTCACGCACCCTCGTTGAATCCGGCGAAGTCGAGTACGCCATGTGGCCGTCACCGGCGGGCGAGTTCTACCAGTCCTGGTTCGATTTCTACCCGTTCTTCGCAGCGGCGACGGGTGGAACCCAGCTGGTCGTTGACGGCGGGGCCGCCTTCAACACCGAGGAGGGCAAGGCCGTCGCGGGCATGTGGCAGACCATGTACGAAGAAGGGCTCTCCTCCCAGGAGGCCTACACCGGTGATTCCTTCGTGGATGGCAAAGCCGCAATCGCCATTTCCGGGCCCTGGGCCATTCCGTACTATGGCGATGACGTGAACTGGGGGACCGCTCCGGTTCCCGGGCTGGCAGAGGGGGACGAGAGCTACACCTTCTCCGACGCCAAGAACATGGCCATCTACTCAGCCTGCGATAACCAGCAGACCGCCTGGGACCTGATGAAGTTCGCCACCAGCGAGGAACAGGACGGGGAGCTCCTGGAGATTACGGGCCAGATGCCGATCCGCACCGACCTGGCCGAGGCTTACTCCGAGTATTTCGAGGCCAACCCTGCCTACACCGAATTCGCCGACCAAGCCTCGCGGGCCGTTGAGGTGCCGAACGTGCCCAACTCGGTGGAAATCTGGCAGACCTTCCGTGACGCCTACGGCGCCTCGGTGATCTTCGGCAACGAAACCGTCGATGACGCGTTCACCGGGGCCGCAGAGGAAATCACCAATCTCGCCTCCGAAGAGTAGGCGGACCGACGGTGACTACTTCAACCACCGTCGGTAAGCCGCGGGATCCGGGCAGCAGCCCGGGTCCCGCCCCCCGCCGGCGCAAAAACCTGCTGGGACGCCAGCCCCTCGGGATAGTGTTCAGCGCACCGTACGTTATTTTCATCCTCGCGGTGCTCGCGTTTCCCCTCGGCTACGCCGTCTACATTTCCTTTCACGACTTCTTCTTCACCGCCCCGGGCGTCGCCGTCGAACGGCCCTTCGTCGGGTTCGATAACTACGCCGCAGTCCTCACAGATCCCGACGTCGGCCGGTCATTCGCGAACATCGGTGTCTTCCTGATCATCAACGTTCCCCTCACCGTGGGGCTCTCACTGGTGCTTGCCAACGCGCTGAACCGGGTCACCCGGCTACGCACGTTCTTCAGGGTCAGCTACTACGTTCCGTATGTGACGGCCAGCGTCGCCGTCGTCGGCGTGTGGCTGTTCCTGTTCGCCCAGAACGGGCTGGTCAACTCGATCCTCGGCCCGCTGGCCCCGGACCCGTCCTGGCTGGTCAACTCGGGCCTGGCCATGCCCACTATCGCCCTGTACGTGACCTGGAAGCAGCTCGGTTTCTTTATCCTGCTCTACCTGGCCGCGCTGCAGAACATCCCCGAGGAACTCTACGAGTCCGCGTCCGTGGACGGAGCCGGCAAGATCCGGCAGTTCTGGAGCATCACGGTTCCCAGCGTCCGGCCAGCCAGTTTCCTGGTGACGCTGCTTGCCACTATCACCGGCGCGAACCTTTTCACCGAGCCCTACCTCCTCACCGGGGGTGGCGGACCGGACGGTGCCTCGACATCGCCCGTGTTCCTGATGTACCAGCAGGGCATCCTGCAGGGCAACCCCGATACCGCAGCGGCACTGGGCGTCATCCTGGTGCTCGGCGTCCTGCTCCTGGCATTCCTCCAACGCCGCTTTATCGGCGGAAAGGACGACTGAAATGGCCAAGGACTTACAGCCAACCCTCAGCACGACGCCGGCCACCTCGGCCACCCCGGCCGTCACGCCGGTGCCGGCTCCCCGCGCCTCGTCGACCGAGAAGCAACGCGGGTTGCGGCCGGTCAGCTTCATCCTGCTCGCCATCGGTGCGTTCGTGTTCCTGTTTCCCTTCTACTACATGTTCATCGGTTCACTGCAGACCGAACCCGACACCTCGGTGGCCGGGGCGTTCCCCAACTTCGGAAACATCACCGGGGCGAACTACGTCCTGATCAACGAGTCGATCACTCTCTTTCGGGGCCTGGTCAACTCGGGGATCTTCACCGGTGGGGTGATCGCATGCACGGTCCTCTTCGGTATCCCGGTGGGATACGCGCTGGCGCAGATGCAATTCCGTGGACGCGGTGCGGTGTTCGCGCTGCTGCTGCTGGTGCAGATGGTGCCCTTCCAGCTATTGCTCATCCCGTTGTACGTGCTGATCGTGCGTGACTACGGGTTGGCGGACAGCTACCTGGGCATGATCCTGCCATTTGCGATCAACTCCACCGCGGTCTTTGTGTTCCGACAGTATTTCCTGCAACTGCCCGCCTCCCTGTTTGAGGCGGCGCGGATCGACGGGGCGTCCGAACTGCGGATCCTGCTACAGATCGCCATCCCCCTGGTGCGGCCAGCGATCGTCACCGCCATCCTGCTCACGTTCATCGGACCGTGGAACGAGTTCCTGTGGCCGTTCCTGGTCACCAAGGACACCGCGTTCCAACCGCTCGCGGTGTCCCTCGCCAACTACATCTCCAACGTCGCGGCAACCGCCGCCAACCCGTTCGGAGCCATCCTGGCCGGTGCCTGCGTACTCGCGGCACCCGCCGTCGCACTGTTCATCGTCTTCCAACGACAGTTCATCTCCACCAATATCGGATCAAGCGCAAAGGGCTAACCTCCAATGACTTCGCAAAGCACTGTTTCCCTCACCACCACGCTCCCTACTGTCCCGTTCACGCTCACGCGTGCCGGTGTCATCATGACCCCCGAGGAGGGCAACGAGTTCGAAGCCGACGGTGTCCTCAACCCGGCCAGCGGCCGCGGCCCCGATGGTGAGCTGTACCTGCTGCCGCGTCTTGTCTCCCAGGGCAACGTGTCCCGGGTGGGCTTGGCCAAGGTCATCATCGAAGATGGTGTGCCCACCGGCGTGGACCGGATGGGGGTGGTCCTCGCCCCCGACGAAGGCTGGGAGCGCGGCACCAACAACGCGGGCACCGAGGACCCCCGCACCACCTGGGTACCCTCGCTGGGCCTGCACCTGATGACCTACGTGGCGTACGGACCCCTGGGCCCGCGGATGGCGTTCGCCCATTCCACCGACCTCAGGTCCTGGCAGCGACTGGGGCCGTGTTTCTTCGAGTACAAGGCTGAACTGTCGATGGATCTCAACCTGTTCCCGAACAAGGACGGAGTGTTCTTCCCCGAGCCGGTCAACGACCCCGACGGCGTCCCTTCCTACGCTCTCCTGCACCGCCCCATGTGGGATCTGGGCTGGATCCGCGAGGGCGAGGGGGAACACCTTCCCGCCGGGATCACCGACAACCGGCCCGGCATCTGGATCTCCTACGTGTCGGTGGAGGATGTCGAAAGGGACATCCGGAACCTGGTGCACATGGGCAAGCACACCCTCGTGGCGATGAGCGAGTTCGAGTTCGAAGAGCTCAAGATCGGTGGCGGTCCGCCGCCCATCCGGGTGGACGAGGGCTGGCTCATCATTCACCACGGGGTGGCCGGCGCGCTGGAGAAATCGGCGTTCGATCACCAGCAGAAGGTCAACTACTCGGCGGCGGCAATGATCCTCTCCGCCGACGACCCGTCGGTCGTGATCGCCCGCAGCCGCGAACCGCTGCTGCAACCGGAGACCGACGACGAGAAGTCGGGCATTGTGCCCAATGTGGTCTTCCCGACCGCCATCGAGGAGATCGACGGTCAGCTGTTTGTCTTCTACGGCATGGCTGACTCCAAAATCGGTGTGGCCCGTCTCGATCGGGTCGTGGCATGAGCGCCCGGGCCGCCCGCATCCCGTGCCTGGTGATGACCGCGTCGCTCGCCCTGGTGGGCGTCGGCATGGCACCCGGGGCTGCTGCACCCGGAGCAATATCACCCGCCGGTTCCACCTTCCTGGCACCCGCCGCCGCGGCCACCGCACCCTTGACGAACACCGCCCACCTGGACTGGCTGCTCGACGAGGTGCCGGTTCCCGCCATTGAGGGCCACAGCACCTACCGTTCGGAGGAACAGCCGGCGGCGCTGGCGCCGTGGACCTACGCGGACCGGAACGACGACGGTACCTACCGCAAGATCGGCGGCGGGAACCTCGACGCCGAGGGGGACTGGAGCCAGGGCGCCTACAACGCCGACGACATTTCCCGCACCGCCGTCGTCTACCTCCGGCACTGGCAGCAGACCGGGAGCGCAGCGAGCAGGGAATCAGCCTTCCAGACCCTGCGCTCGCTGGCCTACCTGCAGACCACTGACGGCCCCAACGCGGGGAACGTGGTGCTGTGGCAGCAGACCGACGGGGATCTCAATCCGAGCGCCGAACCGATCGAGCTTCCCGATCCCAGCGATTCGGCCGAGTCGTACTGGGTGGCCCGTACGGTGTGGGCGCTCGGCGAGGGGTACGCGGCATTCCGCGACGCCGACCCCGAGTTTGCCGCGTTCCTGCAGGACCGCCTCCACCTGTCCCTGGATGCGCTGAACCGTCAGTCACTGGGCCAGTACGGCCAGTATGAGATGGCCGACGGCGTCCCGGTCCCCGCTTGGCTGATCGCCGACGGCGCCGACTCTTCCGCCGAGGCCGTGTTGGGTTTGTCGGCCTACGTTCAGGCGGCGCCGTCAGACGAGGCGGCGCGGACGGCGCTGACCCAGCTCAGTGAGGGCATCGCCGAGATGTCGTCGGGTGATACCCAGGCCTGGCCGTTCGGCGCCATCCTGCCGTGGACCAAGTCCCAGACCTTCTGGCACGCCTGGGGCGGTATGGCTCCGGCCGCCGTCGCCGATGCTTCGGTGGTGCTGGACCGTCAGGACCTGGCTGACGCCGCCGTGCGTGACACCGCAGGGTTCACTGCGCAGCTGATCGCCGCCGGTGGCCCTGACAACGCGTGGACCCCCACGCCGTCGGAACAGGTGCAGATTGCCTATGGCGTTGACTCGCGGCTGCAAAGCCTGGTCGCCACCGCCGAGGCGACCGGCGCCACCGGGCTATACGAGCTGGCGGCGGTGATGGGCGGCTGGTACTTCGGCGCCAACCGCAGCGGTGAGCCCACCTACAACCCGGCCACCGGCGTCACCTTTGACGGCGTCCAGGCGGACGGCACCGTGAATCTCAACTCGGGTGCCGAATCCACCATCCACGGGCTGCTGTCGATGCTGGTGCTCGACGCCAACCCCGAACTGAAGGCTGACGCCCTGGGCATCGACGAGACTGTCGCCACCGACGGGCTCACGGTGGTGGAGGCCGAATCCGGTTCCATCACGGGCGACGGCGCCATGGTGACCGCCGAGTCCGCGTGGACCGGCGAAGCCAACATCTCGGGCGGCGCCTACGCGCAGCTCGGCAACGGATCCCGGCTCCGGATCCCGGTGCCAGCGCACCAGCAGGATCGCAACGTGTACCCGGTCGTGAACCGGACTATCGAGGAGGCGGGGACCACCACCTGGTCCGGGAAGCGTAAGCTCGGCACCACTCCCAATGGTGGGGCCGGTGAGGAGGGCATCACCGACGCGCCGGGCCTGCTGCAGCCGTTCAGCCTGGACCGGGACCTGAAACGGGGCGAACGCACCGTCACAGCCTCCGTCAGGGGGGCCGCGTCGATCGATGCACTGCTGCTCCAACCGGTGATCTCGTCGGTGACGGTGGATGGGCCGGCGGGGGAGTCCACCATCTATGTCAGTGCTTCCGGGAAGAAGTCGCTTCACAAGGTGGACGTACCCCGCGGCTACCGGCTGGAACAGCAGGCCTTCGACGCGGCCGGGCAGCCGGTCAAGGTGCCCGGAAGCAAGGATTCCAGCGGCAAGGGCAAGGGCAACGGCCAGGGCCATGACACCGTCTACGTCGCGCCGGGCGGGTTCACCGAAACCTCCCTGGTCCGTCGGTAACCAGAGATCCGCAGCCGGGCGCAGGCCCGGCTGCGGATCACCCGGTTGGGCCAAATCCCGCAGCGTTATCCGACTTGCCGTGCTGTGTTCACCCGCTATTGGTCTGATCTCTGCTTTGATGGAGGTCAATTAGGTTGTAAACGGTCACCGCCAGCTACCTAGAAGGTCACCATGAATTACCGGACGGCCGAGCATCCTCGGCCGCAGCAGTTTATCCTCCACCTCAGCGACACTCACCTGCTCGGCGGGTCCGGGCCACTGTATGGGGCGGTGGATAGCGAAGCCCGGTTGCGCCAGATCTTTGATGAGCTCGAAGCGTCGGGGGCCAGACCCGAGGCGCTGGTTTTCACCGGCGACCTCGCCGACAAGGGCGAGGCCAACGCCTACACCAAACTCCGTGCGATTGTTGAACCTGCCGCCGCGAAACTCGGCGCCGAGGTGATCTGGGCGATGGGCAACCACGACGACCGCGCAAACTTCCGGGTGGGGCTGCTGGACCAGGCGCCCGATGCCGCGCCCATCGACCGCAGCTACCTCATCAACGGGCTGCGCATCATCACCCTCGACTCCACGGTGCCGGGCCACCACTACGGCGAGTTCAGCCACGACCAGCTGGTGTGGCTGGCCAACGAGCTGCTCACCCCGGCACCCCACGGCACCCTGCTGGCCCTGCACCACCCACCGATCCCCTGCATCCAGGACCTCTCGGTCCTGGTGGAGCTGCGCGGCCAGCGGCAGCTCGCCGACGTCGTCGCCGGGTCCGATGTCCGTGGCATCCTGGCGGGGCACCTGCACTACTCAACCACCGCCACCTTTGCCGGTGTGCCGGTGTCAGTGGCGTCAGCCACCTGCTACACCCAGGACCTGGGGTACGACGGCGGGGGCACCCGAGGGCAGGACGGCGCCCAGGCGTACAACCTGGTGCACGTCTATGAGGATACGATCGTGCACTCGGTGGTCCCGATTGGTGCGTACCGGCCGGTCGGAGAGACCGTTCCGTTGGTCGAGACACGCCGCCGGCTCGATGCGGCGGGCGTGCGGATCGCAGACCCGGCACCGGCCCGCCAGTTTACCGGGGCCTAGCACGCCAGTCCTCGGGCCAGGCCCGCGGCTGGGGCAGGCTTGGGCAGGGACCGGCGTGCCCTAATTCTCCCAGGGTGCCTTGATGGGGAAGTACTTCTCCAGGAAGTCGGTCACCAGGCGCGCCCGCTCGTCGGCTGGCACCTCGGGGAAGCTTCCGTCATTGAGGCAGAAGAAATCGGTGTGCCGTTTGTCGAGCAGCTTGTTCAGGCTCCGCAGCCCGGACCGCATGGTGGTGTCGATGTACTGCACCTTGGCGGATTCCTGGGTGACAGCCCGCCCGGTGAGCAGCGCGTAGTAGTGGTAGAGCGAGTTGGTCACCGAGATGTTGTCCTTCGCCCGGAACCGTGAGGCGGCAGTCGCCGCGAATTCGGCGGCGAACTCCTCCTCCATCTCCAGCAGGACACTTCGGCGCAGCGGCGCTGCCGTGTGCTCCAGATGACGGGTGGTGATCCTGCCGAAGCGTTCGTGCAGCAACCGTCGGTTGACCCGGGCGGCATTCTCGAAGCCACTGCGCTCGGCGTCGTTGTCGCCCAGCCCAATCCGGGTGTCGGCCTGGATGAACTTGGTGATCCCGCCGGGGGAGAAGAACATTTCGGGGGAGACCGGGCGGCCGAAGAACATGTCGTCGTTGGAGTAGAGGAAGTGCTCCGACAGGCCGGGAATGTGCTGCAGCTGGCTCTCGACTGCCTGCGAGTTGTGAGTCGGGAGGACCGAGGTGTCTTTAAAGTGCTCTTCCGAGCGGACCAGGGTCACCGAGGGGTGGTCGGCGAGCCACTCGGGGCACTCCGAGTCGGTAGCGATGAAGATCCGGCGCACCCACGGCGCAAACATGTACACCGACCGCAGGGCGTATTTCAGTTCATTGATCTGGCGGAACCTGGCCTCGTGGTCGTCACCCTCGCCAATCACGGCGTCTTTCATCCGGGCTGCCCGGGCTGCCTGGAACTCTGGTGAGCTGCCGTCCACCCAGGAGAAGACCAGGTCTATATCGAAGTCGATGTCGGTGGCGTGGTCGGCGAACATGTTGTCGATGGTGGGCCACATCAGGCCGTGCCGTTCGACGGAGCCGCGGACCACCTCCGAGGAGGGCAGGGTGCGGCGGGTGAGTGAGTTCTCCACCGGCAGCTCGATGGAGTCGCCGTCGAGCGACCACAGTTCAATCTGCACACCGGCGGACGGGCCGAAGGACAGCCCACCAAGAGGTTCGATGCGTGGCCGGAACAGGCGGAAGATGCGTGCCTTCGCGCTGTGCGAAAGGGAGCCGTCGGTGACTAACAGGGTGGTGCGGCGCTTGGTGTCGACGGTGCGGGAGTAGAACGGTTCGTCGCGGCAGGCGGAAACCAGGGCGTCCCGCAGCCGTTCGCGGTACTTGAGGTCGATCGCGATGACCGGGCGCTCGTCGTTGCCGCGGACCAGCAGGTACTCGATACCGGCGTTGTCGAGGGCTGCCCGAATGAACAGGAGATCCTCGACCATTGCCTGGTGCGGCGTCACGCTCTGGTTGATCAGGGTGAAGCGGCGCTTGACGGTGGTGATGTCGTTGCGTTCGGTGAACCGCGCAACCGCGGCGCGGGACGCCGATTCGAGGACTTCGGCCTCATCGACCGGCTCGGGGGCCCCGAAATAGATATCGTGTTGGGCAGCAGTATCCGTAATGGGTTCCTCCAAAGGGGGTAACAGGAGCGTTTAGTCCATGATAAGCCTGCCCCCGCGCACGCTGCGGCGGGGTAGCCGGGGGCCCGTAGGTGCACCGGATCAGCAGGTGCAGTTCAGTACGCGGAGTATTTAGTACGTGGAGTACAGCTCACCGACGCGGAGTTCCGCGTCCACCCGGTTGTCCGGCCCCGGCAGCGGGCAGGCCCACGCCTCGTCGTAGGCGCAGGACGGGTTGTAGGCAAAGTTCAGGTCGATAACCAGCCGGTCACCGGCCACCCCGAGGTGCGCTCCCTTGACCGTGTCGAGCACGTAACGACCGCCGCCGTAGGTGCCGTCGGACTGACCGCCCGAACCGTCGCGCAGCGGCAGGAACAGCCCGCCGCCGTAGGAGGCGAGCCGCCACAGGGCAAGCCGGCCCACGCCGTCGAGGCCCATGGTGCCGAGCCGGTGGAACGTCACGGTCCCGTCTGTGCCGGTGGGGACGTCCATTGCCTCGCCCGCGCCGTCGTCGTCGATCACTGCCTCGAACCGGTAGTCAGGCTGGTAGGGGGCCACCGCGAGGCCGGTGAAGGAGGCTTTCGTCGCCTCGTCCAGGGGGGACGCCGGGTGGGTCGCGAACAGCCGGTTCCGGCCTGCGCGCCACAGGTCATGGGCCGACGACGGCGATCCGGACGCCGCGCCCTCGCGCACCTGGCGGTAGAGCTCGAAGACCTGGTTGCGCCAGTCGGCAATGTGCAGTGCTGTGGAGACAGATGGCATCAGCCCAGCCTAGCGGCCCGGCACCGGCGGCCCGTCACGGAACGGGAAATACAGTTGCCCAGGCGTACTGTGTGATCTGTGACCACCGGCATCTTCTTCATCGTT
Organism: Arthrobacter sp. CAN_A212; assembly: GCF_015752345.1. Classification (NCBI taxonomy): domain Bacteria; kingdom Bacillati; phylum Actinomycetota; class Actinomycetes; order Micrococcales; family Micrococcaceae; genus Arthrobacter; species Arthrobacter sp. CAN_A212. The sequence goes on along the minus strand of NZ_JADOUT010000017.1, from coordinate 61,164 downwards.
CTGTTCTCCATCCTGCTCGGCGCGGTAGCGCAGCGGATCGCCGGCCTTGGCTTCGCCCTGCTGATCGCGCCGTTCATGGTGATCATTCTCGGGCCGCACGAGGGCGTGATCCTCGTCAATATCTGCGGGGTGGTGTCCTCCGCCCTGATCGTGGGACGGGTCTGGAAGGACATCGACTGGAGCATGTTCAGATGGCTCGTCGTCCCCTCCATCTTTGGGTCGGTGCCCGGCTCGGTCGCCGCGGTGATGCTCCCTTCTGCCCCGCTTTCAGTGACCGTCGGCGCCGTCGTCCTGGTCGCACTGTCGGTGTCACTGGTGCTGCAACGCTCCTCGGTGGTGGTGAAGGGCAATACGCCGAAGGCTGTCGCCGGTTTTGCCGCGGGCCTGACCAACTCGATGGCGGGGGTGGGTGGCCCGGCGGTCAGCGCCTATGCGCTGCTGTCCCGCTGGCCCCAGCGGGAGTTCGCCGCGACGCTGCAACCGTTCTTCGTGGTGATTGGGCTGATGACCCTGATCGTCAAGCTCAGCCTTGACCCAACCGACGCCCCCGCGCTGCAGTGGTGGATGTGGTCGGCGATCGGCGTCGTGATTGTGCTCGGAATCTTCACCGGCGAGAAGCTCGGCCGCTTCATCAAAGACGATCACGCCCGGTTCTTCGTGATTGTGATCGCGTTCCTCGGTGCCGGGGCGGCGCTCGTCAAAGGGCTGATGGACCTGATGGTCTAGTCCGGGCCCGAGTCGCTGGACGTGCAATGCGGCTCCCGGTGGCACCATTGAGGTGATGAAACTTCCTCTCCGTATGCCCGGTCGGCGTGCCCTGCCCATGCCCCTGTGGTTACAGGGTGTGTTTGAGCTGGCCCAGTCGGCAGTGATTTCCGGGCTGCTGATCCTGGTACCCCTGGCCGCCGTGTGGCTGGCGGGAGGGTTCGGTGAACGGACCCCCGCCGCCATGGCACAACTGGGCGGGCAGCTGTGGCTCCTGATCCACGGGGTGCCCCTGGAGGTGACCTTCCCGGCGGCCGAGCCCGACGGCGTCGGGACTACCGGCATCCTGTCGATTGTGCCGCTGGGCCTGATTCTCATTCCGTTCCTGCTGTCGTGGCGGGCGGGTCGACGGCTAGCCCGTGCCTCGTACTCCGACCAGCTCTGGCAGGGCGTGGCTGGCGCCCTCGGCAGCTATGCGGTGATCGGCGCAACGGTCGCCTACCTGTGCTCCACCCCCGAAGCGACACCCCCACTGGTCGCCGGCGCCCTCATCCCGCTGCTGTCGGCGGGTCTGGGCCTGGTGATTGGTGCCTACCGGGAGGCAGGCACGTGGAGCCGGCTGATCGGCGTCGACGGCGTCGCCTGGCTGGCACGCACCAGCCAGCACTCGCGGTGGGCCGGGTCCTACGCCTGGTCCTGTCTTCGCGCCGGATTCGTGGCAGTCACCATTTCCCTGGGGCTGTCCGCAGTGCTGCTCGCGGTCACGTTCGGCTTTCGCTGGGCGGAGATGGCCGCCGTCTACCAGCGCCTCGACGCGGGGATCATCGGCGGCAGTGCCCTCACCCTGGCGCAACTCGGGTTTGTCCCCAACCTGGTGGTGTGGACCCTCTCCTGGGCGTCCGGTGCCGGGTTTGCCCTGGGTTCGGGCAGCGCGATCACCCCGCTGACCACGAGCGCTGGCCCGCTGCCAGCCCTACCCGTGCTGGGCGCGGTGCCGCCCGGCACCCTCGAGTATGGTCTGGCTGCCCTCGCCATCCCCGTCCTCGCGGGGCTGCTGGCAGGATGGTGGTTCTTCAGGGAAGGCGAGAACCACCTCGACGAGTGGCTGGAAATCAAGATGGAGGCCCGCTGGTTCACCGCGAGCGTCTCAACCCTCTGCGCGGCCGTGCTGATCGGCCTTGCGGCCGGAGCCATGACCGCGGTCGTCGCCTGGCTCTCCCACGCGTCGCTGGGCCTGGGCAGACTGGTGGATCTGGGTCCCAACCCTTTCTGGGTGGGACTATTCATCGCCGGAGAGGTGGCAGTCGGCGTCGTCGTCGGCTACGCCGCGGGACCGCTGCTGGAGCGGGAGAAGCGCGCCTAGAGAAGAAACTTCTCGGATCGGGACTGCCCAGACCGGGACTGCTCAGGAGCCGCCGGGGAGGAACCCGCCGAGGTTCATCAGGTCGTTCTGGCACTTGGCCTGGGCGGCATTGGTGAGGGCGGTGCTCATGCACTCCTCATATTCAACGGTGACCGGCCACAACGCCACCTGGGCGCCGGTCCCCAGCACCAGGAACGCGGTTGCTCCAAGGCCCACCACGGTGGTGATCCGGAGCAGCGCCGGAAGCTTGTCCCGTATCGCCCGGACCAGGGCGAAGATCCCCAGTACCAGTGCCACCAGTCCCAGAACGAGGCCGATGACCTTCCACGGCAGGGCAAGGGTGCCGGCGAGGACAGCGCCGAGCAGCGCCAGCAGGAACCACCTGAAGTAGTTCCGCGTCCTGGCCAGCTCCTTTTCCGCTGACGACCCGGGGGTGGGCGCGCCGGGAGCAGGTGGGGCGGGGCGGGGGCTTTCGTTCATGGTTTAACCCTAGGGTAGAGCGCAGCCTATGGTTGACCCATGCGCATCGTAGTCCTGGTTTCCGGCACTGGATCCAATCTTCAGGCGGTCATCGACGCCGTCAGTTCCGGCTCACTGGACCTCACCATCGCCGCCGTCGGGGCCGACCGGCATGACACCTACGGGGTGGAGCGCGCCACCGCGGCGGGGATCGACGGGTTCGTCGTTGACTTCAAGTCCTATCCCGAGCGATCGGACTGGAATGCCGACCTCACCCGCAAGGTCGCCTCCTACGCCCCCGACTATGTGGTGTCCTCGGGGTTCATGAAGATTGTCGACCAGGGGTTCCTCGACGCCTTCCCCAACCGTTACCTCAACACCCACCCGGCCCTGCTGCCCAGCTTCCCGGGCGCGCACGGGGTCCGGGACGCGCTGGCCTACGGCGTGAAGGTGACCGGCTGCACCGTGATGATTGCCGACGCCGGGGTCGACACCGGTCCTATCCTCGCGCAGGCCGCCGTCGACGTGCTCGACGACGACACCGAGGACACCCTCCACGAACGCATCAAGGTCCAGGAACGCGAACTGCTGATCCGGACCCTCCGGCAGCTGGCCCTGGAGCAGGGCTGAGATGGCGCTCGTCGACAAGGCCGTATACCTGGCAGGGACACGCCACTCCGAACCAGAATCACTTGCAGACACCTTCGAAATAATGCGCGCCAGCGGGGGCATGGCGTGGATCGGCCTGTACCGGCCCGATGACGACGAGCTCACCACCGTCGCTGACGAATTTTCCCTTCACCACCTGGCCGTTGAGGACGCGTTCAAGGGTCATCAACGGTCCAAACTGGAACGCTACGGGCCAACCCTCTTTGTGGTGCTGCGTCCGGCGCGCTACCTCGACGCCGAGGAGAAGGTGGAGTTTGGGGAGCTCCACGTGTTTGTCGGTGAGGACTTTGTGGTCACGGTCAGGCACGCCGAATCACCCGATCTGGGGAAGGTGCGCAACAGGCTGGAGGAGAGTCCCGAACTGCTCGCGATGGGGCCAGCGGCGGTGCTCTACGCCATCCTCGACGAAGTGGTGGATGAGTATGAACCAGTGGTGAACGGGCTCGAAAACGACATTGACGAGATCGAAAACGAGCTCTTCGGCGGCGACGCGGGCGTCTCACGGCGTATCTACGATCTGCACCGCGAGGTGGTCGAGTTTCAGCGTGCCACCCAGCCGCTGCAGTTCATGGTGGAGAACCTGCAGCGCGGCTCCGAGAAGTACCATCTGGACCCGGAGGTGAACCGCCGCCTGGGTGACGTCCTGGACCATGTGATCCGGCTGATTGAGCAGGTCAACACCTTCAGGACCCTGCTGCAGAACGCGCTCACCGTGCACTCGACGCTGGTGGCGCAGCGCCAGAACGAGGAAATGACCCGGCTGACCGAGACGTCGCTGGCACAGAACGAGGAGGTCAAGCGGATCTCCTCCTGGGCGGCGATCCTCTTCGCTCCCACCCTGGTGGCAGCAATCTACGGCATGAACTTCGATGAGATGCCAGAACTGCACTGGACCTTCGGGTATCCGTTTGCGCTGGTCCTGATGGTCGCCACCGGCATCGGCCTGTTCCTGGCGTTCAAGCGGAATCGCTGGTTGTAACCGGCTGCACCTCGTTGAGGGGAATGCCACGGGTTTCGGGTGCGTAGCGCGCCATCCACAGCACTGCCACCAGGACCAGCAGTCCGGTCGCGGCGAAGGTGAGCGGCAGGCCCAGGACCGGCCACAGCAGTGACCCGAAGATCAACGGCACCAGTCCCGCGCCCACCCGTGAAACGGTTGACGCCCAGCCGAACCCCGAGGCCCGCAGCTCGGTGGGATACAGCTCCGACACGTAGGTGTAGAGCACCGGGATGGCGACCTGGATCAGGAAACCGAACAGCAGCAGCCAGGCGGTGGCGACGGCGGGGAGGTCCACGGTGAGCGCGAAGATCACCAGCACGACGGCGGACAGCGGGCCGGACACGGCGAGGATCCATTTGCGTCCCACCCGTTCCACCAGCAGGGCCGCCGCGACGACGCCGAAGAATCCGACGGCTGTCATGCCGGCGGTGGTGAGGAAGGCGACGGACTGGGCATACCCGGCCTGCACCAGGATCTGTGGCATCCAGGTTAGCGCCCCGTAGTAGACCAGCAGGATGCTCAGGAACAAGCCCCACGCGGCAAGGGTGATCCGCCAGTCGAACCGCCACAGGGCCGTGAGCTGGCCGGAGACAGAGCCGATGGACAGTTTGGGAGCTTCCTCGGGGGTGGGCAGCCGCCACGGTGTTTTCGCGGCGCCCGTGCGCTCCACCAGGTCGTTGATCACTGCTTCCGCCTCCGCCTGGCGGCCCTTCTGGACCAGGAAGAGCGGGGATTCGGGCACCGAGCGGCGGACCCAGAAGACCAGCAGGGCGGGCAGCACCATGACGAGCATCAGGTAGCGCCAGTCGCCGAAAGCGGTCATCAGCAGCGCCGACACCACTCCGCACAGGGCTGCTCCGATGGGCCACCAGGCGTCCATGGCGGTGAGCACGCGCCCCCGGTGTTTTCGGGGAGTGAACTCTCCCACCAGGGCGTAGTCCACCGGGATGCAGCCACCCAGCCCAACCCCGGCCATGAAACGGAAGACGCAGAACCAGATGAAGTCGGGGGAGAACGCACCCAGCACGGTGAAGATTGAAAAGATCAGCAGGGTCAGCGTGAACGCGCGCTTCCGGCCGATGATGTCGGCGATGGATCCCCACGCGAAGGCGCCGATCGCCATGCCGATCAGGTTGGAGGTGGCCACCCAGGCCGCTTCGCCGGGCGAAAGGTCCCAGTGGTCCGATAGCAGGGGGATCAGGTACCCGTTGAGGGTCACATCCCAGGCGTCGAACATGAATCCGAGGCCGCCGATGAGGAAGATCTTCCCCTGCACCTTCCAGCGCCACGGTAGTTCCTGCACCACCTGGTCTCCGGTGGGTAGTTCAGTTTCGGTGCTCACGGGGAAACTGTACCGCCGCAAGCGCCCAGTCGACGGAAACCGGGGCGTCAGGGGTCGGTCATCCTTGGGGCTGGACGGGCCAAGTGACCTAGACTTGGAGGCGATCCCACCCGTAGCGAAAATTCTGGAGCTTCCGCGTGACTTTGAACCATCTCGACCAAGTTCCCATCCGCCGGGCCCTCATCTCGGTGTACGACAAGACGGGGTTGGAGGAGCTGGCCCTCGGGTTGCACCGTGCCGGCGTCAGCATCGTCTCGACGGGTTCCACCGCGAAGCGCATCGCCGCCGCGGGTGTCCCCGTGACCGAGGTGTCCGAGGTGACAGGGTTCCAGGAGTGCCTTGACGGGCGGGTCAAGACCCTTCACCCGATGGTGCACGCGGGAATCCTCGCCGACCGCCGCCGGGGTGACCACGTGGAACAGCTCCGGGCACTCGAGGTGGAGCCGTTCGACCTCGTGGTGGTGAACCTCTACCCCTTCGTTGACACCGTGAAGTCCGGCGCCGCCGAGGATGAAGTCGTCGAGCAGATCGACATCGGCGGACCCGCCATGGTCCGCTCCGCGGCAAAAAACCACCCCTCGGTCGCAATCGTCGTGGACCCGGCCCGGTACGACGACGTCGTTGCCGCCGCCGATGCCGGCGGGTTCGATCTCAGCGCGCGACGCCGGCTGGCCGCCCTCGCGTTCTCCCACACCGCCGCCTACGACAACTCGGTGGCCGCCTGGACTGCCGCCCAGTTCGGCGACGGGACCGCCGACGGCGACTCCTGGCCCGCCTACGCCGGCCTGGCCCTGGAGCGGTCCGAGGTGCTGCGGTACGGCGAAAACCCGCACCAGGACGCCGCCCTGTACGTCGAGAAGGGTGCCACCCCGGGCATCGCCCAGGCCGACCAGCTGCACGGCAAGGCGATGAGCTACAACAACTACGTGGACGCCGACGCCGCACTGCGCGCCGCCTTCGACTTCGACCTGCCCGCTGTGGCGATCATCAAACACGCCAACCCGTGCGGGGTAGCGGTCGGTGCCGCTGACGCCGCCGATCCGATCGCGGACGCCTACGCCAAGGCGCACGCCTGCGACCCCGTCTCGGCCTTTGGCGGCGTGATCGCCGCCAACCGGACCGTCACCGCGGCCATGGCCACCGCCGTGAAGGACGTGTTCACCGAAGTGGTGATCGCCCCTGATTTCGAGGCCGATGCCGTGGCCATCCTCTCCGCCAAAAAGAATATCCGCCTACTGACCCTGCCCGAGGGATACCGGCGTGACCCCGCTGAGCTCCGGCAGGTCTCCGGTGGCGTGCTGGTGCAGCTGGCCGACACGGTCAGGGCCGACGGCGACGCCCCGGAAACCTGGACCCTCGCCGCCGGACCGGCGGCCGACGAGGCGACCGTGGCCGACCTCGCGTTTGCCTGGACCGCCTGCCGGGCCGCGAAATCCAACGCCATCCTCCTCGCCGATGGTGGGGCTGCGGTGGGTGTCGGCATGGGACAGGTGAACCGGGTCGACTCCTGCAAGCTGGCCGTCGAACGCGCCAACACCCTGGCGGGCGACGGCGTGAACCGTGCCCGCGGTGCCGTCGCGGCGTCGGACGCGTTCTTCCCCTTCGCCGACGGCCTGCAGATTCTGCTCGACGCCGGGGTGCGCGCCGTGGTGCAGCCGGGAGGGTCGGTCCGGGACCAGGAAGTCATCGACGCGGCAACCGCCGCAGGGATTACCATGTACTTCACCGGCACCAGGCACTTCTTCCACTAGCCGGCCAACAGAGACGGCGGCAGTGCCCATGGAAATCGCTTCGATTTTTACCCTCGCGGCAGGCATGGCACTGGCCGGCTCGGCGTTCGCGCCGGCCGTGTCGCCGGGCACCCGGATGGTGTCGGCCATCCTGGGCCTGGCACTGTCCCTCTTCGCGGTCGTCCTGTTGTTCCTCGGAGCGAGCCCCGGAGTTTTCCTGTGGGTTATTGCGGTGGCGTTTGCGGTGAAGAACTTCCGTGCAGCGGACCGGCGCCAGAAGAAGATCGACGCCGGCCTGGATCCGGCCCGGCACCCCAACCTTGGTGATCTGCGCCAGCTCCAGTTGCCCGCGTGGGCACCGCGGGTTCCGGGCATCGCCCGCCAAGGGACCCCACAGATTCCCGGCGTCGCTTCTCCGGGGGTGCCCGCCGGGCCGACCCCGGCCGCCTTTCGGGGGCAGGCGGCCTCCTATGCGACGTCCGGTCAGGCGCCCGGTCACAACTCGGCGCCAGATACCCGCGGGCTGCGGCCCGCTCCGGCCACCGACCGGTGGGGCAAACCGATTCCTCCCGGGTCGATGATGGACCGCTGGGGCAATATCGTCCCCGCAGAATAGCCGGTCGGATCACACCCATTTAGGGCACCAATAGTGGCCTGTGGCATAGTTGAGCAGGATAAAACCAGCACAAATCACGGGCCGAGCTGCGTCCATCAGACAGAACCGGCCCACCATTGCAAGGAGACCGTGTGGCTGACGCGCCAGCAACGAAAATCAAGGTACAGGGTTCGGTTGTCGAACTCGACGGCGACGAGATGACCCGGATAATCTGGCAGTTCATCAAGGACCGCCTGATCAACCCCTATCTGGATGTCGACCTGAAGTACTACGACCTCTCCATCCAGAACCGCGACGCGACCGATGACCAGGTCACCATCGACGCCGCGAACGCCATCAAGGAGCACGGTGTGGGCGTCAAGTGCGCCACCATCACCCCCGACGAGGCACGCGTAGAAGAATTCGGCCTGAAGAAGATGTGGGTTTCGCCCAACGGCACCATCCGCAACATCCTCGGCGGCGTCGTCTTCCGCGAACCCATCATCATCTCCAACATCCCGCGCCTGGTGCCTGGCTGGAACAAGCCCATCATCATCGGCCGCCACGCCCACGGCGACCAGTACAAGTCCACCAACTTCAAGGTGCCCGGCCCCGGCAAGGTCACCATGATGTTCGAGCCCGCCGACGGCTCCGAGCCGATGAAGTTCGACGTCGTCACCATGCCTGAAGAGGGCGGCGTGGCCATGGGCATGTACAACTTCAACGAGTCCATCCGCGACTTCGCCCGGGCGTCCTTCGCCTACGGCCTGCAGCGCGAATACCCCGTGTACCTGTCCACGAAGAACACCATCCTGAAGGCCTACGACGGCCAGTTCAAGGATCTCTTCCAGGAAGTCTTCGACGCCGAGTTCAAGGATCAGTTCGAGGCAGCCGGCCTGACCTACGAGCACCGCCTGATCGACGACATGGTGGCTTCCGCCATGAAGTGGGAAGGCGGCTACGTCTGGGCCTGCAAGAACTACGACGGCGACGTCCAGTCCGACACCGTCGCCCAGGGCTTCGGCTCGCTGGGTCTGATGACCTCAGTGCTGATGACCCCGGATGGCAAGACCGTCGAGGCGGAGGCTGCCCACGGCACGGTGACCCGTCACTTCCGCCAGCACCAGCAGGGCAAGCCAACCTCCACCAACCCGATCGCGTCGATCTTCGCGTGGACCCGTGGGCTGATGCACCGCGGCAAGCTGGACAACACCCCCGAGGTCATCACTTTCGCTGAGACCCTCGAGGACGTTGTCATCAAGACCGTCGAGTCCGGCCACATGACCAAGGACCTCGCGGCCCTGGTTGGACCGGATCAGGCCTACCAGACCACCGAGGAGTTCCTTGCGACCCTCGATGACAACCTGAAGGCACGCCTGGGCTAGTACCGGCGCAGCAGCACAGAAGAGACCCGGCGGATTCCCGCCGGGTCTCTTCTGTGTTCAGGGGGTCCCGCCGGGGGTCAGCCGTCGTTGGCGTACCGCATGCCCAACTGGCCACGCACCCCGTCGAGGAGGCGCATGGTGTCGAGGGTATCGGCCCAGGGCATGGTCGGGCTTTCCGTCAGGCCCTCCTGGATGCACCGGGTGGTTTCGCGCAACTCGTACACGTACCCGCGGCCGGCCTGATCGAACGTTTCGACCCGCTGCTCGCCCTGGTGCAGCTGCACGGTGAGCTCGCGCGGGTTGTGGAGGACCGAGCCAGACCTTAGCCAGCCTTTGGTGCCCACCACTGTCGCCTGGCCAGGGCAGGAGGCCGCCAGCGACGTCGTCAACTGGGCCTGCGCGCCATTGCCGTAGGTGAGGGTGAGTGCGTTCTGGGTGTCGACGCCGTCGTCGTTCAGGACCGCAGTGGCGGTCACTGCGGAGGGGAAGCCGAGTGAACCGAGAGCCCAGGTCAGCGGGTACACGCCCAGGTCCAGCAGTGCACCGCCGCCTGCCGCCGGGTCCCACAGCCGGTGGGCGCTGCCATGGTCTGACGGGAAGCCCAGGTCCGCCTGGACCCACTGGATCTGGCCCAGTTCGCCGGAGTGGATGATGTCCCAGGCCCGGTTGACGCTCGGCAGGAAGCGCGACCACAGGGCTTCCATCAGGAACAGGTTGTTGGCCCGTGCCAGGTCGATCAGTTCGCCGGCTTCCCGTGCGTTGACGGTGAATGCCTTTTCACACAGGACATGCTTGCCCGCGGTGAGCGCAGCCTTGGCCACCTCGTAGTGCTGGGCGTGGGGCGTCGCAATGTAGACGACGTCGACGGCGGGATCGTTGAACAGGCGCTGGTAGCCGGTCACGCCGTCGGCGTCGTGGTAGCTTGACTCAAACCCGAACTCCTCGGCGAAGGCCCGCGCGGACGCCTCGGACCGGGAACTGACGGCGTGCAGCACTCCGTCCTCCAGTCCGGCCATGTCCTGGGTGACGCTGGTGGCGATGCCGCCGGTGGCGACAACGCCCCAGCGGAGGGTGCGGCCGGTGGCGGCGAACGGACTGGGGGCACCGGGAGCGGCGCAGGGTGGTCGGGGGATCTGCTGCACAGGATGAAGGGAGTTCATCGTCCCATCTTTGCCTGCCGGCAGACAAAAAAGTAGCCCGACCCACTCGGGGCCGGGCTACTCAAACAATCTGGTTACTCGTTGACGATCTCGGAGAGCGTTGGATCGTTCTCGTAGGCTTCGGCAGCGTTTTCCATGGTGACGATCTGTGGTTCCAGCAGGTACGCCGGCACCACCTTGACGCCGTTGTCGTAGGAGTCGGGATCGTTGATCTCGAGCTCCTCGCCTGCACCCAGTCCCTCGACCATTTCAATGGCATGAGAGACGAGGGCGCGGGTGTCCTTGTTGATGGTGGAGTACTGCTCACCGGCCATGATGGACTTGACCGATTCGACCTCGGAGTCCTGCCCGGTGACGATGGGGAGGTCCTTGCCGCTGGCCTGGACCGAGGTCAGGATGGCGCGGGCCAGGGTGTCGTTAGGGGAGAGGACGCCGTCCAGTTCCTCGGAACCGTAGGTGCCGGTGAGGAGGGTGTCCATGCGGGTCTGCGCGTTGCCGGCCTCCCAGCCCTGGGTGACAGCCTGGTTGAATTCGGTCTGGCCGGAGGCGACGACGACGTTGCCGGATTCGATCTCTGGCTCGAGGATGCTCATCGCACCGTCGAAGAAGACCTGGGCGTTGGCGTCATCGGGTGAACCAGCGAACAGCTCGATGTTGTAGGGGCCTTCGCCTTGCTCAGCCATGCCATCGAGCAGTGCCTGGCCCTGCAGCTCGCCCACCTGGAAGTTGTCGTAAGCCACGTAGTAGTCGACGTCTTCCGTGTTGGTCAGCAACCGGTCATATGCGATAACAGTGATGCCGGCTTCCTTCGCCTGGGCGAGCTGGGTGCCCAGCTGAGCGCCGTCAATGGCACCAACAATCAGTACCTCGACGCCGTTGGTGATCATTGAGCTGATCTGGTTCTGCTGCTCGGAAACGCCACCGTTGGCGAACTGAACGTCGGGGTCGTAGCCGGCCTCGGTCAGGCCGTCATTGAACAGGCCCTCAGCGAGCACCCAGTTCTCGGACGTCTTTTGGGGCAGGGCCACACCGATCGCAGCACCCTCCTCAAATCCGCCTTCTCCTTCGGTTTCTGTCCCGGCATCGCGGCCGCAACCAGAAATGGCCAGTGCTGAAATCGCGGCGATTGCCGCAAATGATCGTGCGTACTTACGCATTACTGCTCCTTTAGTGAACTAAGTAACTACCTGCTGAAGTGTTGGTCTGGGTTAGCGGGCCGAGACGTCATTGGATATGACCGTCTCGGTGGCTGTCGGCACTTCGGGTTTCCCCTTGTTGCCAAAATTCTTCATAATCAGCCCGGTGATGGAGGGCTTGCCCTGGCTCTTGTTGTAGACGTCGAAGGCGACGGCGACCAGCAACACGAGGCCCTTGATGATCTGCGTCAGGTCGGCGCCGACGCCGAGCAGTTGCAGACCGTTGTTCAGCACAGCCATGACGAGCCCGCCGATCACGGAGCCCACCACCGTGCCCACACCGCCGGTGACGGCTGCGCCACCGATAAAGACGGCGGCGATGGCATCGAGTTCCCAGCCGACGCCGTCGAACGGACCCGACGCCGTGGAGCGGCCCACGAAGATCATGCCGGCCAGCGCCGCCAGGATGGACATGTTCATCATGACCAGGAAGTCGACCCGGCGGCTACGCACGCCGGAGAGCTTTGCCGCGTGACGGTTGCCACCGACGGCGTAGACGTGACGGCCGATGATGGTCTTGGTGGAGATGAACCCGTAGATGATCACCAGTGCGCCGAGGATCAGTCCGGGAACGGGGAAGGACGTACCGGGATTGCCGGTGGCGAACAGGTAAGTCGCGTACAGAATGACAGCTGAGAGGAGCGACATTTTGACAACCGAGACCCAGACGGGCGGCGCTTCGGCCCCGATCTTGGCAATCCGCTTCCGGGTGCGCATCTCGTTGTAGATCACGGCCGCGATCAGCGCGAATCCGAGCAGCAGGGTCAGGTTGTTGTAGCCGATGTTCGGTCCGACCTCCGGCAGGTATCCGGCGCCGATGAACCGGAACTCCTGGGGGACGGGAACGGTGTTCGACTGCCCCACGAACTGGTTGGCACCGCGGAACAGCAGCATGCCGGCCAGCGTGACGATGAACGCCGGGATACCGACGTAGGCCACCCAGAAGCCTTGCCATGCCCCAATTAGCGCTCCCAGGAGCAGCCCGACGACGATGCCCAGGTACCAGGGCAACCCCCAGTCCCGCATCACGATGGCGACGACGATCCCCGCGAACGCGGCGACGGAACCGACCGACAGGTCAATGTGGCCGGCGATAATGACGAGCACCATACCGATGGCGAGGATCAGAATGTACGAGTTGCCGTTGAACAGGTTCATCATGTTGCCGGAGGTGAGGGTGTTACCGCCGGTCATGATCTGGAAGAAGACGACCAGGGCAAGCAGGGCGAAGATCATCCCGAACTGCCGCGTATCGCCGCCAAAGAGTTGTTTGAGGGATTTCATGGTGGATCCTAAGAGCTAGGCAGTCTTCCTGCGGGCGGTCATAAGTTTCATCAGCGATTCCTGGTCGGCCTCTCCACGGGCGAGCTCGCCTGTGATGGCTCCCTCGAAGATGGTGTAGATGCGGTCCGAGATGCCCAGCAGTTCCGGCAGTTCGGAGGAGATGACAATCACTCCCTTGCCCTGGTTGGCGAGCTGCTGGATGATCCCGTAAATCTCGTACTTGGCGCCGACGTCGATCCCCCGGGTGGGCTCGTCGAGGATCAGCAGGTCGGGGTCGGTGAACATCCACTTGGCGAGGACAACCTTCTGCTGGTTGCCGCCCGAAAGTTTGGCGACGCCCTCGTTGACGGACGGTGTCTTGGTCCTCAACGACTTGCGGTACTTCTCGGCCACCACGAATTCCTCGTCGTTGTCCACTACCAGCCCATGGGTGATTTTTTTCAAGGCCGCGGACACGGTGGTGGTCTTGATGTCGTCGAGCAGGTTCAGGCCGAGCGATTTCCGGTCCTCAGTCACGTAGGCCAGACCGTGCTTGATAGCCGACGGCACCGACTTGAGGGTGACGAGTTCGCCGTCCTTATAAATCTCACCCGAGATGAAGTTCCCGTAGGAGCGTCCGAAGATGGAGCGGGCCAGCTCAGTGCGTCCTGCGCCCATCAGGCCGGCAAACCCCACGATTTCACCCCGACGGACCTTGAAGCTGGAGTCCTTGCAGACCAGCCGGTCCGCTACGGCCGGGTGGCCCACGGTCCAGTTGCGGACCTCGAAGAAGGTCTCCCCGATCGTCGGCGTGTGGTCGGGGAAGCGTGATTCAAGCGACCGCCCCACCATGCCCCGGATAATCCGGTCCTCGTCGACGCCGTCGTTCTTCACATGCAGCGTCTCGATGGTTTTGCCGTCACGGATGATCGTGATGGAGTCGGCGATCTGTTCGATCTCGTTGAGCTTGTGAGAAATCATGATGCAGGTGATGCCCTTGGAACGTAGCCCGGCCATCAAATCGAGGAGGTGCTGCGAGTCGGATTCGTTCAGCGCTGCCGTGGGCTCGTCGAGGATCAGCAGCTTCACAGACTTGCTCAGGGCCTTGGCAATCTCGACGAGCTGCTGCTTGCCGACGCCGATGTCCTTGACCGGGGTGTTGGCCTCCTCGCGGAGACCCACCCTGGCCATCAGCTCGAGGGTCTGGGCGTTCACCGAATCCCAGTCGATGACTCCGCGTTTACCGGGTTCGTTGCCCAGGAAGATGTTCTCGGCAATGGAGAGCTCAGGGATCAGGGCGAGTTCCTGATGAATGATCACAATGCCAGCTGTTTCGCTGGACCGGATGTCCTTGAATTCAACCTCTTTGCCCTGGAAGATGATGGCGCCGTCGTAGGTTCCGTGGGGGTACAGCCCGGAAAGGACCTTCATCAGGGTGGATTTTCCGGCACCGTTTTCGCCGCAGATGGCATGAATTTCGCCGGCCTCGACGGTGATGGAAACCTGGTCGAGGGCTTTGACGCCCGGGAATTCCTTGGTGATGGAACGCATTTCCAGGATCTTGTGATGTTCCAAAGGCATCCTCCCGAGTGGCGGCATTGGCTCTCCCTGACCATGACTGGTCAGAATAGGCAGTTAACCCCGTCCGGCATGTTGGAGTCAAGTCTTGAACACAAAACGTCTTTTATTGGTAGCTAAACGTTATGTAGGTGGGGCTGCGAGAGGACGACGGCGGCACCGCCAAGTGCTTCGGTGCGGTCACCGAGGGCTGACATGAGCACCGCAGTTGATTCGCCCACGACGGGTACCGCGTGGCGGACCAGGCCGCGGCGGATCGGTTCGAGCAGGATGTCGTCCAGCCTGGTCAGCGGTCCACCGATCACCACAAGCTCCGGGTTGATCAGGTTTGCCACGTTGGCGACTGCCTTCCCCAGGGCGAGGCCGGCGTCGTCAATCACGCGGAGCACAGTGGTGTCTCCGGCCAGCGCGAGGTCCACGAGTTCATCGACGGCAATTGGCCCTTCCGCGCGGCGGCTGAGGAGGTCCACCATGGTGCTGGTTGAGGCAACCGTCTCCAGGCAGCCGCGGTTTCCGCACCGGCAGACCAGACCATGCTCCACGATGGTGCTGTGGCCCAGTTCGCCGGTGATGCCAACGTGGCCGTAGTAGACCGAGCCGCCAAGGATCAGCCCGGCACCGATGCCCGAGCCGACCTTGAGGAACATCAGGTTCTCGACCGCCCCGTGCGGCCCCCAGGTGACCTGGGCAAGGGCACCAAGATTCGCATCGTTGTCAATGAAGACGGGGAATCCGAGCCGTTCGCCGAAGGTGGCGAGGATGTTGATACCTACCCACTCGGGCAGGATAGCGCCCTGTACCACGGTCCCGGTGCGGCGGTCGATGGGGCCGGGTATCCCTACCCCGGCGCCGAGCACCGACGCGCGGGTGGTGCCGGCTTGCAGGAGAAGCTGGTCGAGGAGGCGTTCGGCGGCGTCGAGCCCTTCCTCGGCGCAATGTCCCAGCGGCAGGGCGGTCGCCTCATCCTGCATCACCTGATAGTTCAGCCCGGCGAGGACCACCCGGACATGGCGCCGGCCGATGTCGATGCCCACCGCAAGCGAACCATTGTCGTTGAGGATAACCAGGAGGGCACGACGTCCCGAACTGGTGGTGGGGGTGGTGGTGGCAAGGCCGGCGTAGACCATCGCTTTAACGATGTTGGAGACCGTTGCGGTGGAGAGCCCGGTCTGCCGTGCTAGCTCCGCCTGCGTCTGCGGACCAGCGGCGAGGACACTGACGATCCGCTGCTGGTTGCGCTGCCGAAGGGCCGATTGGGAACCCGGGCTCGGAGGATTCCCGTCGAAGTCACGCTTGGTCTTCGGGCGTCCTACGGGCATGTACTACAGGGTGCTACATGGTCACCTTGTAGTCAAGAAGTTAACGCTTGACGGTGGGACGTGGCCAACACTTGATAGGACGCTGCGTTTTGCTTGACCTTCTCAAACTCGCTGTCCGTCAGTTCCCGTCTGACCTTCGCCGGCACACCGGCGACGAGCGAGCGGGGTGGGACCTGCATGCCTTCCAGGACAACCGCACCCGCAGCCACCAGCGACCCGGCGCCAATGACTGCGCCGTTCATGACGGTGGCGCTCATGCCGATGAGGCAGTCGTCGCCGATGGTGCAGCCGTGGATTACCGCGGTGTGGCCGATGCTGACCCGGTCGCCGACCGTCGTCGGGAAATCCGGGTCCGCGTGGAGCACCACGTTGTCCTGCAGGTTGGTGCCGTCGCCCACGCGGATGGGGGCGGTGTCACCGCGCACGGACACGCCGTAGAACGCGCTGGAGTCCTCGCCGAGGACCACGTCCCCGATGATCGACGCCGTCGGTGCAACGAAGCAGGAGTCGCTGATGGTGGGTTTCTTGCCGAAGATTTCGATGATGTGGGCCATGTCACCCAGCCTAGCGGCCCGTGCCCAGCCGGTCCTGACCGATTCGGTGAGCAACCTGGACCGGCCGGGTCAAGGTGGGCGTCGGTGAGGAAGATGCTGACCACCGATGTCCAGGTTGCTATCCGAATCGGATCAGACCCTGGATGTTCTGTGCGCATTGTCCACATAGCAGCGGTGGCAGTCCGGGCGGCACTGGTGTCCGGGTTGACTGGAGTCATGACCAGTATCATTTCCATCGTCGACCATCCTTTGGACGAAGCGTGGCCCCGGCAGTTGGCGCGTCGAGCCGCACGCGGGGAGCTGATCAGGATCCGGCTCGGGTGTTATGTCGACGCGTCGGATTGGCGGGACCTCGATGAAGAGGCGCGTTACCGGGTCAAGATCGACGCCGTCGGGCGCACCGCCAGACGCGAACCAGTCTTCGGAGGTGAAACTGCGGGATTGCTCTGGGGGCTGCCGCGACCTGTACTCCCGGCGAAGGTCGAGGTGGTGGTGCCCGTTGCCAGTGGCCGTCGCAGCGCCAACGGGGTGAGCCGGTTGGCGCGGTACCCGGACGAGTTCACAGTCGTCACCTTCGGCGGACGGTATGTCACGGGAAAGGTCGCCACGGCCGTCGAACTGGCTATCCGCTATGACTTCCCCTGGGCGGTGTCAGTCCTGGACCGGCTGCTCAACCAGAAGCCACTCCCACCAGAATCGAGCCCTCGCCCGGTGACAAGAGATGAGGTCAGGAACCGGATTGCCCTGCTGTCGTCTGCACCCAAACGCCGCCGGGCCCTGCATGTGCTGGACTTCGCTGACGGGCAGGCCATGTATCCGGGGGAGTCCCTCAGCAGGGTGCAGATGGCACAACTGGGGTTCCCCGCGCCGGAGCTCCAGCATGAAGTGGTCGACCATACCGGTCGCTCGGCCTGGGTGGATTTCTACTGGAAGGAACAGCGCCTGGTGGGGGAGTTCGATGGAATCGGGAAATATCTCAAGCCCGAATACCTGCAAGGACGGACCACCGCCCAGGCTGTCATCGAGGAGAAGCTCCGCGAGGACAGGATCCGATCCACCGGACTGCAGGTCGTGAGATGGGACTGGTCGACGGCGGTGTCCCCGCCGAAGCTGAAGGCTCTCCTCCTGCAGGCCGGATTACCGTGCAACCCGACAGCCCGCCGTCGTCGGCTCTCCACCGCCCAGCTGCGCCCGAATCGGTGAGCAACCTGGACCGGCCGGGTCAAGGTGGACGTCGGTGAGGAAGATGCTGGCCACGGATGTCCAGGTTGCTATCCGCAGCAGGCGCTGAGCCGGTGGAGAGCTGGTGCTGAGCCGGTGAGAAGCCCCCGGAGCCTAGTTGAAGACGATGGTCCGGCTACCGTCGAGCAGCACCCGGTGCTCGGCGTGCCACTGCACGGCCTGGGTGAGGGTGCGGCCCTCAACATCGCGCCCGATCGCCACAAACTGCTCCGCCGACCGGGCGTGATCCACCCGAATGACCTCCTGCTCGATGATCGGGCCCTCATCCAGGGCAGGCGTCACATAGTGTGCCGTGGCGCCGATCAGCTTGACGCCACGCGCGTGGGCCTGGTGGTAGGGCTTGGCACCCTTGAACGAGGGCAGGAACGAGTGGTGGATGTTGATCGCCCGTCCCACCAGCTCCGAGCACAGCCCGTCGCTGAGGATCTGCATGTACCGGGCGAGGACAACCAGCTCGATGTTGTGCTCCGCGATGACGTCCCGCAGAGCGTCCTCGGCGGACTCCCGGGTCGCTGCGGTGACCGGAATGTGGTGAAACGGGATGCCGTAGAACGCTGCGAGGTCGGCCAGATCGGTGTGGTTGGAGACAATCGCCGGGATCTCGATCGGCAGGGTGCCCGAGCGCTGCTGGAACAGCAGGTCGTTCAGGCAGTGCGCCGACTTCGAGGCGAGGATCAGGGTCCGGGCGGGAGCGCCGTCGTCGTGCAGGGCCCAGGTCATGCCGAATGCCTCGGCTACCGGCGCCAGATGCGCCACGAGCGAGGTGCGCGGAGCCGGAGTGCTCATGGCCACCCGCATGAAGAACGTCCCGGTGTCGGGGCTGCCATACTGCTGCGATTCGGTGATGTTGCAGCCGGAGCTCACCAGCGCCCCGGCGACGGCATGCACAATGCCGGGTTGATCGGCGCAGGAAAGCGTCAGGATGAAGGAAGCCTGGGAGGTGGGGGAGTCAGTCACAAATCAAGCGTACTTCGAATGAAAGCCGCCCCGCGATACACTGAGAAGTGCCGCGACTGGCGTCAGGTGGGTCACCATCAGGAAGCGGCATGCATCGTCATCATCGGTACTTTAGCTAGTTCAGCTACCGACGACGACGGCGCGCAGCGCCGACCACGGATCGCACGCCTGGGACGTATGGTCAAGAACTTGCCCGAGGATGCTTCAGTGTGGCCAAAACACCGGTGCCGGACTGCAGACTCAGCGGGTAGCCTGACCAGTAGCAACACGTCCCCATCCAGGAGTTCACCGTGACCACTTCGCCCCTGCCCGCCACCGCATCAGCCTCCTCGGCGGTCACCAACGCACCCCTGTCCGAGATCGACCCGGAGATCGCCGCCGTCCTGACCGACGAGCTCGCCCGCCAGCGCGACACCCTCGAGATGATCGCCTCCGAAAACTTTGCACCCCGCGCGGTGCTCCAGGCCCAGGGCTCCGTCCTCACCAACAAGTACGCCGAGGGCTACCCCGGCCGCCGCTACTACGGCGGCTGCGAACACGTCGACGTCGCCGAGGGCCTCGCGATCGAGCGGGTCAAGGCCCTGTTCGGCGCCGAGTTCGCCAACGTCCAGCCACACTCCGGTGCGCAGGCCAACGCGGCGGCGCTCGCCGCGATGATCAAGCCCGGCGACAAGATCATGGGCCTGTCCCTGGCACACGGCGGCCACCTGACCCACGGCATGAAGCTCAACTTCTCGGGAAAGCTCTACGAGGTTGCCGCCTACGGCGTTGAGAAAGACACCCACCGCCTCGACATGGACAAGGTCCGCGCCCAGGCCATCGCCGAGAAGCCGCAGGTGATCATTGCCGGCTGGTCCGCCTACCCGCGGCAGCTCGACTTCGCCGCGTTCCGGTCCATCGCCGACGAGGTGGGAGCGCTGCTGTGGACCGACATGGCGCACTTCGCCGGACTCGTTGCAGCCGGTCTGCACCCCAACCCGGTCCCGTACTCCGACGTCGTGACGTCCACGGTGCACAAGACGCTCGCCGGTCCCCGCTCGGGCGTCATCCTGGCGAAGCAGGAGTGGGCCAAGAAGCTCAACTCGGCGGTCTTCCCCGGCCAGCAGGGCGGCCCGCTGATGCACGTCATTGCCGCGAAGGCGACGGCGTTCAAGATCGCCGGATCCCCCGAGTTCAGGGAACGCCAGGAGCGGGTGCTGGCCGGTGCCCGGATCATCGCGGAGCGGCTGACCGCCAGCGACGTCGGCGAACACGGCGTCTCGGTCCTGACCGGCGGCACCGACGTGCACCTGGTGCTGGTGGACCTGCGAGCCTCGCAGCTCGACGGGCAGCAGGCCGAGGATCTGCTGCACTCGATCGGGATCACCGTGAACCGGAACGCTGTCCCGTTTGACCCACGCCCGCCGATGGTCACGTCCGGGCTGCGGATCGGCACCCCGGCGCTGGCCACCCGTGGTTTCGGGGCGGCGCAGTTCACCGAAGTGGCCGACATCATCGCGACCGCGCTGAAGCCCGGTGCCGACGCGGACGCCCTCCGCGCCCGGGTGCTGGCCCTTACCGCCGACTTCCCGCTCTACCCGGAACACGAGCAGTGGTAGAAGACCTCCCGGAGGGTGCGCTGACTTCCGCTGCGGCCGCCTCACCCGACTACGACATTCCTACCGACGAGTGCTGCTTCACCGGTTGCTGCGACCGGGGCAAGGCATTCCTCCTCGAGCAACTGGAAGCTGGCATTACCCCATGAGCCCCGCACAGAACCAGACCGCCCAGAACCAGACCGCCCGGATCCTCGACGGCAAGAAGACCGCCGCCGCTATCCGGTCCGAACTCACCACCCGCATCGGCGCCCTCAAAGAACGGGGCGTCACCCCGGGCCTGGGCACGGTCCTGGTGGGCAATGACCCGGGCAGCCACTCCTACGTTGCCGGAAAGCACCGCGACTGCGAGCAGGTCGGCATCACCTCGGTCCGCCGGGACCTTCCCGCCGATATCTCCCAGGCAGAGCTGGAAAAGGTCATCGACGAGCTGAACGACGACGACGCCACCACCGGCTATATCGTCCAGCTCCCACTCCCGAAGCACCTCGACGCGAACGCCATCCTGGAACGGATGTCCCCGGAGAAGGACGCCGACGGCCTGCACCCCGTCAACCTGGGCAAACTGGTCCTCAACGTGGGCGCCCCGCTCGACTCGCCGCTGCCCTGCACGCCGCACGGCATCGTGGAGCTGCTGCGCCGCCACGGGATCAGCCTTGAGGGAAAGAACGTTCTCGTGGTGGGCCGCGGGATCACCGTCGGTCGCCCCCTGGGGCTGCTGTTGACCCGCCGCGACATCAACGCCACCGTCACCCTCGCCCACACGGGGACGGTCGACCTGCCGCACCTGCTGCGCCAGGCCGATGTAGTGGTCGCCGCCGCAGGCTTCCCCGGCATGATCAAGGCCGCGGATCTCAAGTCCGACGCGATCGTGCTTGACGTCGGGGTCACCCGGGTGGAGGATCCCGAAACCGGCAAGGCGAAGCTGACCGGCGACGTGGAACCCGCCGCTGCGTCGACCGTCGCCTGGCTGTCCCCGAACCCCGGTGGCGTCGGCCCGATGACCCGGGCCATGCTGCTCGCCAACGTGGTGGAGGCCGCCGAGCGGCAGGCTGGCATCGCCGTCCGGGACTAGCCCGTCCGGCATCGCCGTCCGGCACCAGACCGTCCGGGACAAGACCAGCCGGGCGGGGACCGGCAACGCGGACCACTGTTGTCCGCGAAGGAGTGTGGTTGGCTTTTCCCAATGGGTTGTATACCTTAGGCTGAGCAGGTGCCGAACTCACCGTCCCGCGACTACGTCATCTCTGCCCGGAATCTCACCAAGCACTACGGTGACTTCGCGGCGGTCGATGACATCTCCTTCGACGTTCCCGCTGGCGAATCCTTCGGTCTGCTGGGCCCGAACGGGGCCGGTAAATCCACCACGATGCGGATGATCGGGGGAGTGTCGCAGCGCACCTCGGGGGCGTTGACCATCATGGGCCTCGACCCGGAGCAGCACGGCCCGCAGGTGCGGGCCCACCTGGGCGTGGTGCCGCAGCAGGACAACCTCGACGAGGAGCTCCGGGTCCGCGACAACCTCATTGTCTACGGGCGCTACTTCGGGCTGCCCCTGAGCTACCTCAAGCCCAAGGCCGACGAGCTGCTGGAGTTCGCCCAGCTCACCGAGAAAGCGAAATCCAAGGTCGATTCGCTCTCCGGCGGCATGAAGCGCCGGCTGACGATTGCCCGGTCCCTCATCAACGAGCCGAAAATCCTCCTGCTTGATGAACCCACCACGGGCCTGGACCCGCAGGCACGCCACATCCTGTGGGACCGGCTGTTCCGGTTGAAGGAATCGGGGGTGACCCTGATCCTTACCACCCATTACATGGACGAGGCGGAGCAGCTTTGCGACCGGCTGGTAGTGGTGGACAAGGGCAAGATCATGGCGGAGGGGTCGCCGGCGCAGCTGATTCGCGAGCACTCCACCCGCGAGGTGCTCGAGCTCCGGTTCGGCTCCGAACGCAACACCACTGTCGCTGCCGAGCTCCAGGGGATCGGCGACCGGCTCGAGCCGCTGCCCGACCGCGTGCTCATCTACACGCACGACGGCGAAGCGGCCCTCGAGCAGGTAGCCTCCCGCGGCCTGCACCCCATCACGTCCCTGGTGCGGCGCTCCTCGCTGGAGGACGTCTTCCTGCGCCTGACCGGGAGGAGCCTCGTTGACTAACCCACCCAGCCCTCCCGTCGGCGTCGGTCCCGGGTCGGCCCCACCCAATGCCACGGCGACGACGGCGTCACCGCCCCTGCGGGCCCATTCGCCTCAGGTCTCGGCGGACCGGGCGAAACGGTTCGGGTCCTGGTACTACGCCGAACATGCCCTGCGGGTGATGAACGGGTACCGCTGGACGCTCATCGCCTACAGTGTGGGCAACCCGGTGATGTACCTGTTCGCCATGGGGGTTGGCCTGGCCACCCTCGTGGACCAGAACTCGGCGGACGCTTTCGGCGGGGTCAGTTACCTCGCGTTCATCGCGCCGGCCCTGCTCGCGGCGGCCACCATCATGACCGCCGCCACCGAGTTCACCTACCCGGTGATGGATGGCTTCAAATGGCGGCGGGTGTACTACGGTCCACACGCCTCCCCGCTGGCGGTGCACCAGATTGTTAACGGCTACATCATCGCGATCACGCTGCGGCTGGTGCTGATGAGCACCATCTACTTCGGCATCGTTGCAGCGTTTGGCGCCTCGCCGTCGCCGTGGGGATGGGCGGCGGTCCCGGTGGCGGTGCTGTGCGGGCTTTCCTTCGGGCTGCCGCTGATGGCCTACTCGGCGAGCGTCGAGGAGGACAAGGGCCAGTTTGCGCTGGTGATGCGCTTCCTCGTCACGCCGATGTTCCTGTTCTCCGGCACCTTCTTCCCGTTGGACACCCTGCCGATCTTCCTGCAGTGGATCGGGTGGGTTTCACCGCTCTGGCACGGCACCCAACTGGGCCGGATGCTCACCTACGGTTACCCGGTGCCGGCCTGGCTGGCAGTGATCCACCTCGTGTATCTGGTAGCGCTCGCCTTCCTCGGCTGGCGTCTGGCCCGTCGCACCTACGAACGGAGGCTGGGCAAATGATCGAGAACCTGGCCCAGCGATCCGGCCCGTCGTCGGCCCGGCCGCTGACCGACGACGACTACCGGATCACCGCGCACAACCGACGGTTCAGCGCCCTCTACTCCCGCAACGCCAAAGCAGTGATCGCCCGTGGTCTGCGCGCGACCAAGAGCAGCAACTGGCTGATCATGGTCTCGGGCTTCTTCGAGCCGGTGCTCTACCTGATCTCCATGGGGGTGGGGCTCGGTGCACTGGTGGGCGACGTCGTCGGGCCCGGCGGCGAGGAGATCAGCTACGCGGCCTACATCGCTCCGGCCCTGCTGGCCGTCTCGGCGATGAATGGCGCCGTCTACGACTCCACCTGGAACGTGTTCTTCAAGATGAACTTCGCGAAGCTCTACCAGGGCATGCTGTACACCTCGCTGGGGCCGCTGGACGTCGCGATCGGGGAGATCTTCCTGGCCCTGCTGCGCGGGGCCATGTACGCCACCGGGTTCACAGCCGTGATGGGCATGATGGGGTTGATCACCACACCGTGGGCGCTGCTGATGGTGCCGGCGTCGGTGCTGATCGCGTTCGGGTTCGCGTCCTTCGGGATGGGGATCACCAGCTACATGAAGACCTTCCAGCAGATGGACTGGATCAACTTCGTGATGTTGCCGATGTTCCTGTTCTCGGCGACGTTCTACCCGCTGAGCGTGTACCCGCAGGGCATCCAATGGTTCATCCAGGCGCTTCCCCTCTGGCATGGTGTTGAGCTGCTGCGCCAGATCAGCGTCGGCACGTTCACGTCCGCGACGGCGATCCACATTCTCTACTATCTGGTGATGATCCTGATCGGGATGGTGCTGACCACCAGCCGGCTGCGGAAGCTGTTCCTCAAGTAGGTGCGGATGATCGGGGTCCAACACGACAACGGGAGGACGGCGGGATCTTGATCCCGCAGGCCACCCAATCTGCCTCGTGAACTGGTAGCCCTGCTCTGTCAAGCCGTACTGGCCTGCTAGAGGACGAGGGTCGCGTACACCACGTAGTTGTCGTCGAATTCGCCGGTGTCCGGGTTGTACCCGTCGCAGGTGATCAGGCGGAGTTCGGCGGCGTCGGTGTTCCCATAAACCTCAAGGGTGGGGAAGTTGTCCTTCATGTATTGCTCGCCGCGGTCGACGGCGAAGACAGCGGTGGTGCCATCCTCACGGACCACGTTGATCTCGTCGCCGGCTTCCAGGGACCGCAGGTCCGCGAAGACGCCTGGACCGCCGCCGGTCGCATTGACGTGGCCGAGCAGAATTGATGGTCCCCGTTCGCCCGACGTGGGCGACTGGTCATACCAGCTGGCCGGCGCACCCGGGCCTTCGGGTGGCACTTCGAGCGACCCGTTGTCACGCAGTCCCAGGTGGAGCAGTTCGGATCCGGCATCGATCGTCGGGATGTTGAACGACACCGGCTTCGACGCTTCGAGCACAGCGGGAAGCTCCGGCGAGGGTGCGGGTGAGGATGCGGCCGACGGGGTGGGGGTGCCTGACGGTGACGCGGTCGGCGTCGGCGACGCCTCCGGGGGGGCGGCCGAGGTGGGCGCAGCCGAAGACGACTGGTCAGTGCCCTGCGGAGGCGCCTCGGCGCCGCAGGCGGTGAGTATCAAAAGGGCGGTCGCCGCCGAGACCGCAAAGCCTCGACGACGACCGTTTGTAGTGCTGATCATGAAATCAGACTATTCCTTATGCGCGGTTTGCAGCGTTGCGGCGAACCACGTAGGTGCCGCCAGCGGCAGCAGCCAGAACGAGGCCACCTCCGAGGACGAGCGCTCCCATGTTGTTGGTGCTGGACTGTGCAACACCGGTGTCAGCGCCACCTTCAGGCATGGCGCCCATCTGGGCGGCTGTCACAACGCCACACAGTGCAGGCGAGGTTGCGCCCAGTGGCAGGTCAGGAGCGATGTCGCTCTCTGAGTTGAACGCTTCTTCGGTACCGGTTGCGGTAGCTGGGTCGAGTCCGTGGATAACAACCACTGCGGTACCGGCTTCGATGGAATCCAGGGTCTCTGCATTCATCTCGAAGGTGCGCTCGATGGAGTAGCTTCCGCCCTGGCCAGCCAGCTCGAGGTTCAGGCCCTCTGCAGCGCTGGTCTCGCCGCTGGTGGTCAGCGTGGTGAGAATTCCGCCGTAGGCAGGTGCGCCGTCAGAGGTGTTGATGATGCCGTCACCGTTCTCGTCATCCGCCATGGTCGGGCATTCGCCCAGTGCGCCACCGTGAATGTGCTGTACGTGGGGGTACGGAGCGTCCATGAAGGTTTCGGCCAGGCCGGAAACCTGCAGGTTCACAGTCGCCGTCGTATCATCAATGTCCATGGTGTACGTGGCGGTACCAGTGGTGCCGTTGAGCTGGCCGAACGTGGCGGTGTAAGAACCGTCGGCGTGGTCAGCCATTGCTGGTGCACCGGCCATAGCAACCATGCCGAGGGCGAGGGTGGGGACTGCGAGAAGACGCAAGTTCTTATTCATGTGATTTTCCTCCGTAGTGCGAGTATTAGCATGCCAATCATAAGCACACATACTTTTACTTCGGAGTGGTGCGGGTCACGGATGGGTCGGGTTCTGAAAAGAAGTGGAGCGGGCAGCGTTCGCCAACGGTGGAAGCCCACCCTCGAAGTCCCCTAGTTGCGAGAGATTTGCGAGAATGGTCTCTATGAAGCCTCTAGGGAACCAAAAACCTGCAGCAACCGGAGCTCCCACGGGTGCGGGCCGAGGGCTGAGCCTGCGGATGGGCACCATCGGGATGAGCATCATGCTCATCGTGTTCCTCGTGGCGGTGGTCTTCGCCGCGAACCAGAACGATGTAGTCGGCTGGTTGGTGGCGATCATTTCGCTCGGCTGGCTGCTGATCTTCAGTTTCGTGGTGTTCAGCCTTCGGTCGGCGGCACGCAACGCGAGGGCCCGCATTAACGAGGCCCAGCAACAGTTCAACCGCGCCAACGGCATCCCGGACGCCACCACGACCGGCGTCGTCGATGAGGCAACGCTGGCCCGAGATATGAAACTTGACCACAGCTTCAAAATCGTCCAGGTCCAGGTCCGGGTCATCCGCGACCATATGGACGCCGGGAAGTCCAGCGATGAGGAGACAGTTGGTCGGGCGCTCGAAACCATTGAGATCACCTCCCACAACGCGCGCTCGATGATGAAGCGGAACGACGACGGCCCGGTGGAGGGCACTGTTGTCGACTGAGTGCGGCACCAGCTGCCACCCGCGGTTCAACCCCACCGCCAGCGCGCTCCGGTAGGGTTGAACGAGTGAGTTCTACAGCAACCCTTCCCGCCTCCTCTGCCGTGTTGTCCCCCATCAAAGGGGCGGCGCTTCGCGTCGCAACGGTCAACGTCAACGGCATCCGGGCGGCCTACAAACGAGGCATGGCCGACTGGCTGGCCGAGCGTGAGATCGACATCCTCTGCCTGCAGGAGGTGCGGGCGCCCGACGACATCCTGCGGGGACTGCTGGGCGATTCCTGGCATATCATCCACGCCGAAGCGGAGGCGAAGGGCCGCGCCGGCGTCGCGATCGCCTCACGGATGGCGCCATTGGCCACCCGCACCCATATCGGCGATGACTACTTTGCCACGTCCGGCCGCTGGGTCGAGGCCGATTTCGACCTTTCGGGTGTCAGCCTGACCGTCGTCAGCGCCTACGTCCACTCGGGCGAGGTGGACAGCCCCAAGCAGGCCGACAAGTACCGCTTCCTTGATGTGATGTCCGAGCGGCTCCCCGAGCTGCGGCGCACCCGCGACCATGCCCTGCTGGTCGGCGACCTGAACGTGGGACACACCCAGCTCGACATCCGCAACTGGAAGGGCAACCAGAAGAAGGCGGGATTCCTCCCCGAGGAGCGCGCCTACTTCGACAGGTTTTTCGATGACGAGTTCGGGTTTGTCGACGTTCACCGCCGCCTCGCAGGCGAGGTGGACGGACCTTACACCTGGTGGTCCTGGCGCGGCCAGGCCTTCGACAACGACACCGGATGGCGGATTGACTACCACCTCGCCACCCAGGGCCTCGCCGCAGCCGCAGCCGACGCCGTCGTCGACCGAGCACCTTCCTGGGATACGCGATTCTCAGACCATGCCCCGCTGGTAGTGGACTACCGGCTCTAACTTCAGGAATCAACAACCATGACAATCTCCACCACCGGTGCACGGCAGCGGGTCCTCTCCGGCATGCAGCCCTCGGGTGAGTCCCTTCATCTGGGAAACTACCTCGGCGCGCTGGTGCACTGGGTGCGGATGCAGGACGAGTACGAGGCGATTTACTTCATCCCGGACCTGCACGCCATCACGGTGCCCCAGGACCCGGCGGAACTCGCTGAGCGTACCCGCCGTACCGCTGCGCAGTACATCGCTGGCGGGGTGGACGTGGATAAGTGCACCCTGTTTGTGCAGTCCCATGTGCCGGAGCATGCCCAGCTGGGCTGGGTGTTGAACTGCATCACCGGCTTCGGTGAAGCGTCACGGATGACCCAGTTCAAGGACAAGTCCCTGAAACAGGGCGCCGACGCGGCCAGTGTTGGCCTCTTCACCTACCCCATCCTGCAGGCCGCAGATATATTGCTGTACCAGCCGGAGGGCGTTCCGGTGGGGGAGGACCAGCGGCAACACGTCGAACTGAGCCGGGACCTGGCGCAACGCTTCAACTCCCGCTTCGGGGAAGCGTTCGTGGTTCCGAGGCCCTTCATCCAGAAGGAATCGGCCAAGATCTACGACCTGCAGAATCCGACGGCCAAGATGTCGAAGTCTGCCAGCTCGCCGGCAGGCCTGATCAACCTGATGGATGACCCGAAGGTAACCGCCAAACGCATCAAGTCGGCGGTCACCGACACCGGGACGGAGATCCGGTTCGACAGGGAAACCAAGCCAGGGGTGTCCAACCTGCTCTCGATCTACTCGATGCTCACCGGCAAGACCATTGATGAGGTGGTGGGGGAGTTTCAGGGCCGCATGTACGGGCATCTGAAGACCGAGCTGGCCGACGTCGTGGTCGCCCACCTTGATCCCATCCGACTCCGCACCACCGAACTCCTCGACGACCCCGCCGAACTCGATTCCCTCCTCGCCCGCGGTGCGGAGAAGGCGCGCAGCATCGCCTCCGCCACGCTGGCGGATGTGTACGCGAAACTCGGGTTCCTTCCCCCTCTGGGTGGTGCGCGCTAGCGGCATGGACCACAGCATCAGGGCCTCCACCAGCGGTCAGCCGTCACCGGCCGACGGCGAAGCCGCGCCGTCGGCCGGTGGTGTCCGGGAGAGTTGCGTTGGGATAGTCATCGCAGTGCCGGAACCGTTGGCGGCGATCCTCGAACAGTGGCGTGCTGCCTTTGGCGACCCGATGGCCTCCCTGATCCCGGCGCATATCACGCTAGTGACGACCACCCCCGCTTCGGACTGGGCTGAAACCACCGCCCATGTACGTGAGGTAGCCAGGGGGCAGCGGCCGTTCACCGTCACCCTGAAGAGCACCGGGACGTTCCGGCCCGTCTCTCCGGTGGTGTACCTGAACCTGGACGAGGGATTCACCGACTGCGTGGCACTGCACGAGAAACTGCAGTGTGGTCCCCTGGAGCGCACCCTCGAGTTTCCCTTCCACCCGCATGTGACAGTGGCCCACGATGTCAGTACGGCCAGCATGGACTGGGCCGAGAGTCAGCTTGAAGGGTTCGAAGCCTCCTTCACTGTCCGTACTATGGGTCTGTACGAGCATGACTCGTTGGGCATCTGGAGACTGAGGGAAGAGCTGAGCTTTGGCCAAGATCAACACCCGGACCGCAGCCACGGCCCAGGGTCCGCACTATGATGAGCCCCGCCCGGCAGAGCTAGCCCACCTCAAACGCAAGGTCATCGACGCCCGCCGTGACCTGGGCAAGGCGCGGCGCCGGGGGCTCACCGGTCTGGCCCTCGCGGAGCCGACAATCACCTACCTGCTGGCCCGCATCTTCGTGGTCCGCGCCGTCCGGGTGTTCCACCTTTACGTGGTTCGACGGGGTCCGCTCATGGCAGCGGGCATCGCCTACCGGCTGTTCTTCTCCATGGCCTCGCTGCTCCTGGCCGGGTTCTCCATTCTGGGCCTGGTGGTCGCCGGCAATGCACCCCTGCAGAACCTGATCGTCGAGGCGGTGGATGCCACCGCTCCCGGCATCCTCATCATGGAACCCGATGGCCCCGGTCTCGCCACCCCCGAAGCCCTGTTCAACGCCAACGAGGGCCTGACCCTCACCCTGATCGTCTCGACGGTCATCACCCTCATCACCGCGCTGGGCTGGATTGCGGGTGTCCGGCAGGCCATGAGGGGGATTTTCGCGTTACCCCCACTGCTGGTGAATCCCATCCTGCTGCGGATCAAGGACCTGGGGACGCTCCTGGTGCTGGGGGCTGCGATGATCGTGACCACCGCGATCGGCCTCGTGGCCAACACCCTCCTGGACGTGGTGTTCGACTGGCTGGAGTTCGGCGACACAGGCCGGCCCTTCACCCAGCTCGCCGGTATCGTGCTGATGCTGGTGGTGGACTTCGCCGTCGCAGTCATCCTCTTCCGGCGTGCGTCGGGGATTGAGCAGTCCCGTCGGTTGCTCATCCAGTCGTCCCTGATTACCGCGGTCGGAAGCACCGTGCTGCGCACCTTCAGCACCCTGCTCCTCGGCAGTGTTGGCCAAGGCAACCCGTTGCTGGCACCGTTCACCGTCGTCGTCGGCCTGTTCGTCTGGTTCTTCCTGCTCAGCCAGGTCTACCTGCTGGCCGCCGCCTGGGGCGCCATTGGTGCCGCCGATACCGAGGCGGGTCTCACCCCGCGCCACGGCCGGTCGCTGAAGCAGCGCAGCCGCGTCGCCAACCGACAGAAGGGCTAGCGGCATGGCGGTGAACAACCGTCTTCACCGAAAGGACTCTGGTTAAACACCGACTCTGGTTAAGCGGCTCTTCACGAACGAGAGTGTAGTTGAGGTCTGAAGCCGCCTGATTCGAGGAGGCTACGGGCGATGTAATGGGTGAGGTTCCGGAACCCGAGGGCGGAGCCGCGGAGGTGCTCGAGGCGCCCATTAATCGCCTCCGTGGGGCCGTTGCTGGTGCCGGGACGGTCGAAGAACGCGAGCACGTCCGCGGCACGCTGTTTCAGGGTCCTGCCGAGCCGACGGACCTCGGTCAGCGTGTTCGGGACGCCGCTGGTGACCGCGTCGATGACCGCCTGCATCATCTGCTTTCCTCGTCTCTTATCAGGTTCTCGGTACGCGGCGACGATCCGCTGATAGATGCCCCACGTCGCTTCGACCTCGACGTGATCCTCGACCGCGAAGACAGCATTCAGCCGTGCGTTCTGTTTCTCGCTGAGCAGGTCCGCGCCAGTATGCAGGGTCCGCCGCGCCCGATACAGCGGATCCCCGGCCCGCCCCCGATGCCCGAGCGTTGCCTGCTGAATACGTTGCCGGCACCGATTCAACCCGTCGCCGGCAAGCCGCACCACATGGAACGGGTCCATCACAGGGACCGCGTCCGGGAGCTCCTCGCTGGTCGCGGTCTTGAACCCGGTGAACCCATCCATCGCGACCACTTCCACGCCGTCCCGCCAGGCCTGCGGCCGACCCCGGAGCCATTGCTTGAACACCTGCTTGGAGCGGCCCTCGACCATGTCTAGCAGTCGTGCTGGGCCCGTCTTCTTGCGGATTGGCGTCAGATCAATGACCACCGTCACGTATTTGTCGCCGCGACGGGTATGCCGCCACACGTGCTCATCGACCCCGATCGCGGACACGTCGTCGAACCGGGTGGGGTCATCGATCAGCCGACGCTTGCCCTCGCCCAGAACGGCGTCGTTAGCGGCACTCCAAGACCTGCCGCGATACGGGACACGGTCAGGTGGTCGACCACGAGTCCGGTCAGTGCCCACCGCAGTCCGCCACGGGAGATCTTCGCCCGAGACGGGGCCGCCTTCGAGGTGTCCTGCCGCCACACCCGCCGGCATCCCGAGCACTGGTACCGGCGAACCCGTACGAGCAGTGTCGTGGGCCGGTGCCCGAATGGCTCATGCGCCAAACGGCGGATCACCGTGTCCCGTGGCGTGCCCTCGGCCCCGCATTCGCGGCACCACCCGTCCGACTCCACGACACGGCACTTGATCACCGCGCGCTTCGGGTCCAGATGTTGCCCGACGGCCACCAGGCCGAGTTCGTCGAGGCGGCAGAACGTCGTCAGATCAGGGGTCGCGAACGTAGGGTTGAGCACGTCGAGGTCTTTCGGCCGGGATGATCAGTGTGAGAACTTCCATCTTCCGGGAGACCTCGACCCCTACCCCTCCACCGACGCGCACCAAACGCCGTCCACGATGTCCCGAGAGATCACCGAAGGCCGACCACTACACTCTCGTTCGTGAAGAGCCGGTTAAGCAACTCAGGTTAAACAACTCCGATTAAACACCTCTGGCCCGGTCCGCTGGAGAGCGGGACCGGGCCAGAGCCGTTCATGAGGCTGAGCTGAAGTTTCCTAGATCTTGCGGTTCAGGATGGCCTGCTTGACCTCGGCGATGGCCTTGGTCACCTGAATGCCACGGGGGCAAGCCTCGGTGCAGTTGAAGGTGGTGCGGCAACGCCACACACCCTCTTTGTCGTTGAGGATCTCCAGGCGCATGTCGCCGGCGTCGTCGCGGGAGTCGAAGATGAAACGGTGCGCGTTGACGATTGCGGCTGGGCCGAAGTACTGGCCGTCGGTCCAGAACACCGGGCACGAGGACGTGCACGCGGCGCACAGGATGCACTTGGTGGTGTCATCGAAACGTTCGCGCTCCTCGGACGACTGCAGGCGCTCCTTCGTGGGCTCGTGGCCACGGTTGACCAGGAACGGCATGACTTCACGGAAGGACTGGAAGAAAGGCTCCATGTCCACGATGAGGTCCTTCTCCACCGGGAGGCCCTTGATGGGCTCCACCAGGATGGGCTTGGACGTGTCGAGGTCCTTCAGCAGGGTCTTGCAGGCCAACCGGTTTCGGCCGTTGATCCGCATCGCGTCGGACCCGCACACACCGTGGGCGCAGGAGCGACGGAACGTCACGGTACCGTCATGCTCCCACTTGACCTTGTGCAGGGCGTCCAGCACGCGGTCGGTGCCGTACATGGTCAGCTTCCACTCGTCCCAGTGGAACTCGTCGGAAACCTCCGGGTTGTAGCGGCGTACCTTGAGGGTGATGTCGAACGTCGGGATTTCCCCGCCGCCGCCAATCCCCGGTGCGAGGTCGATCTTGGAGGCTGGTTCTCTTTCGACTGTTTCTGTGCTCATTAGTACTTACGCTCCATGGGCTGGTAACGGGTAAACACAACCGGCTTGGTTTTCAGGCGCACGCCGGAGGTTTCGGTGGCCGTCGGATCCAGGTAGGCCATCGAGTGGGTCAGGTAGTTCTCGTCGTCCCGGTCGGGGAAGTCCTCGCGGAAGTGCCCGCCGCGGGATTCCTTGCGGTGCAGGGCGGCGGCGGTCATGACCTTGGCCATGTCGAGCAGGAAGCCCAGTTCCACTGCTTCCAGCAGGTCCAGGTTGAACCGTTTCCCCTTGTCCTGGACGGTGACGTGCTTGTACCGCTCTTCCAGGCCGTCGATGACGCTGAGCGCCTCGAGCAGGGTTTCCTCGGTGCGGAACACCTGGACGTTGGCATCCATGATGTCCTGCAGTTCCTTGCGGATCTGTGCCACCCGCTCGCCACCTTCGGAGCTGCGCATCGTGTCGAGCAGCGACTCGGTTTCGGTGAGCGGGTTCTCGGGGATTTCCACGAAGTCGGCGGTCAATGCGTACTCCGCCGCGTAGATGCCTGCGCGCTTGCCGAACACGTTGATGTCCAACAGTGAGTTGGTGCCCAGACGGTTTGATCCGTGCACCGACACGCATGCCACCTCACCGGCGGCGTACAGGCCCGGCACAATGGTGTCGTTGTCCTGCAGCACCTCGGCCTTGATGTTGGTGGGGATGCCGCCCATCGCGTAGTGGGCGGTGGGGAAGACGGGCACCGGCTCGGTGTACGGCTCGACGCCGAGATAGGTGCGCGCAAACTCGGTGATGTCCGGGAGTTTCGCGTCGATGTGTGCCGGCTCCAGGTGGGTGAGGTCCAAGAGGACGTAATCCTTGTTCGGTCCGCAGCCGCGCCCTTCCCGTACCTCGTTGGCCATCGAGCGGGCCACAATGTCACGGGGAGCCAGGTCCTTGATGGTGGGGGCGTACCGTTCCATGAACCGCTCGCCCTCGGAGTTACGCAGGATCGCGCCCTCGCCGCGGGCGGCTTCGGAGAGCAGGATGCCCAGACCGGCCAGGCCGGTTGGGTGGAACTGGAAGAACTCCATGTCCTCCAGGGGGATGCCCCGGCGGAACGCGATGCCCATTCCGTCACCGGTGAGGGTGTGTGCGTTGGAGGTGGTCTTGTAGACCTTACCCACACCGCCCGAGGCGAAGACGATCGACTTGGCCTGGAACACGTGCAGCTCGCCGGTTGCCAGGTCGTAGGTGACGACGCCGGCTACCCGGGTCTGCAACTTGGTGACCCCGTCGACGGTGACTTCTTCCTGAACGGTCAGCAGGTCGAGCACGTAGTACTCGTTGTAGAACTCGACGTTGTGCTTGACGCAGTTTTGGTAGAGGGTCTGCAGGATCATGTGTCCGGTGCGGTCGGCTGCGTAGCAGGAGCGGCGTACCGGGGCTTTGCCATGGTCACGGGTGTGGCCGCCGAAGCGGCGCTGGTCGATCCGGCCCTCGGGGGTGCGGTTGAAGGGCAGCCCCATTTTCTCGAGGTCCAGCACGGCGTCGATGGCCTCCTTGGCCATCACCTCCGCCGCGTCCTGGTCAACCAGATAGTCGCCGCCCTTGACCGTGTCAAAGGTGTGCCATTCCCAGTTGTCTTCTTCGACATTGGCCAGAGCCGCGCACATGCCGCCCTGCGCCGCCCCGGTGTGGGAGCGGGTGGGGTACAGCTTGGTCAGAACTGCGGTCCGCGCACGTTGCCCGGATTCGATGGCGGCGCGCATACCGGCGCCGCCGGCACCCACGATAACGACGTCGTACTTGTGGACCTGCATACGTGTTGCTCTTTCTGTTGTAACCGGACGGCCGCGCCGGCGGCCTGATGCGTCGAGAGCCCTACGGAGCCGGGCAGTATGGCGCTACGTGCGCCACGCCGTCGATCACGGGGCACGGATCAAAGGTGAAAATCACCAGGGTGCCGAGCACGATGATGACAACGGTGGAGGCGTAGAGCACGCTCTTGAGCCAGAACCGGGTCGAGTCCTTCTCCGCGTAGTCGTTGATGATGGTCCGCACACCGTTGGTGCCGTGCAGCATTGCCAGCCACAGCATCACCAGGTCCCAGATCTGCCACACCGGATCAGCCCACTTGCCGGCCACGAAACCGAAGTCGACGCCCTTGATGCCATCGCCGTCGATCAGTGAAGTCCACAGGTGGACGAAGATCAGGACCACCAGGATGATGCCTGAGACCCGCATGAACAGCCAGGCCAACATCTCAAAGTTGCCCTTGCTGGCACCGGTACGGGTGTACTCCGGCGCAACGCGCCCGGAGCGGGGACTTTCAATTACTGGATTAGCCATGGCTTAGCCTCCAAAGACAACTGAGAGGTGACGGATGGAGAACGCGACCATGGTGACGGCCCACAGCCCGATGACGCCCCAGAGCAGCTGACGCTGGTACTTGGGCCCCTTTTTCCAGAAGTCGATCAGGATGACGCGGAGCCCGTTGAACGCGTGGAACACGATGGCTGCCACCAAACCCAGTTCGCCCAGGCCCATGATGGGGTTTTTGTAGGATTCGATCACTGCGTCATAAGCCTCGGGGGACACGCGCACCAAAGAGGTGTCAAGCACATGAACCAGGAGGAAGAAGAAGATCACTACTCCGGTAATACGATGGGCTACCCATGACCACATGCCCTCACGGCCGCGGTAGAGGGTGCCCGCTGGTATCTTCGACACTGAAATAACCTCCCCTGCACGCCCGGCGTATGCATGTCTCCCACGCAGAAAGACGCCGATGCGAAAGCACTCTTCACTTGATCCTAATGTAGGCTCCGTCACCCGTGGGTTCAATTTAGGCTTCCCTACGCTGTGACATTCTTAACAGGCGCTAAAGTGACGCTTCACCTGCACCCCGTTTTTGGCTCGTGGCGGGTGCGGTTCGGGGGCCGATCGGCGGTCGGAGCCGCTCTGCGGCCCGCCGAATTCACCATCGTGCACTAACGTGGAGGCGATGACTACGCAGCGGGCTGGTGCCCAAAATTCGACCGAGGCGCTTGAGCGCTTCTACGGTGTGATCCCCGCCGGTGGAGTGGGGACGCGCCTGTGGCCGCTCTCCCGTGCGGCCGCGCCCAAGTTCCTGCACGACCTCACCGGTTCCGGCAGCACCCTCATCCGCGCCACCTATGATCGGCTGGGCCCGCTCAGCGGTGACCGCATCATGGTGGTCACCGGTAAGGTGCACCGCACGGCGGTCCTGAAGCAGATCCCCGAGATCCAGGACTCCAACCTGGTGCTTGAGAGCGAACCGAAAGACTCCGCCGCCGCCGTCGGCCTCGCCGCTGCCATCCTGTACCAGCGGGACCCGGACATCATTATGGGCTCGTTCGCCGCCGACCAGGTAATCACTCCGGTGGAGGTGTTCCAGGACGCGGTGCGCGAAGCGATCCACACAGCGGCCCAGGGTTATATCGTCACCATCGGCATCAAGCCCACCCTTCCCGCCACTGGTTTCGGCTATATCCGCGCCGGGGAGCGGCTCGAGATCGAGGGTGCCCCGAGCGCCCACGCGGTGATCGAATTCGTGGAGAAGCCGTCCGAGGAAGTGGCCCAGGGGTACCTCGAATCCGGAAAGTACAGCTGGAACGCCGGAATGTTCGTGGCCCCGGTGGCGCTCATGCTCCGCCACCTCGAAGCCAACGAGCCCATCCTTCATGCCGGGCTGACCGAAATTGCGCAGGCCTGGGATACCCCGAACCGGGTTGAGGTGGCCCGCCGGGTCTGGCCCACCCTGCCGAAGATCGCCATCGACTACGCGGTCGCCGAACCGGCCGCCGCGGCTGGTGACGTGGCGATGATCCCCGGCAACTTCAGCTGGGACGACGTCGGCGATTTCGCCGCCATCGGCCGGCTGAATCCCGCCATCGAGAACTCGAAGCTGACCGTGATGGGCGAGGGGGCCCGGGTGTTCTCCGACAACGCTTCGGGGATCGTGGTTTCCGACACGAAGCGGGTGATCGCCCTGATTGGGATTGACGACGTCGTCATCGTCGACACCCCCGACGCACTGCTGGTCACCACCAAGGAGCACGCGCAGGAAGTCAAGAAGGCCGTCGAGCACCTGCGTGCCAGCGGCGAGATCGACGTCCTCTAACAACCCGCTAGCCATCCTTCCCGCTTAACCCAACTGCACAGTTCAAGAGTGCGGACCGGCTGTGGCTAGGCTGGAGGGGTGCAAACCAACAGCAGTGCGCCAACCAATCCCGCAGCAGCCCCTTCCATCGGCGTGTGGCTTGCCCCCCTGCTGGAGGATCTGACCCTTTTCCGGCGGGATCTGCACATGCACCCCGAACTGTCGCACAAGGAACACCGCACCACCGACCGGCTCGTGGAGCGGCTGGAGGCAGCGGGCCTGACACCCCAGCGGCTCGAATACACGGGATTATTCGTCGACATCGGCTCCGGTCCCATCAAGTTGGGGTTGCGCGCGGATATTGACGCGTTGCCGGTGCTGGAGGAGACGGGGCTGGCCTACGAGTCGTCGTCGACCGGTATTGCCCACGCCTGCGGTCACGACATCCACGCGACGGTGATGCTCGGGGTGGCGCTGGTGCTCGCACGGATGAACGACGACGAGCCGCTGGGCGGGCGCATCCGGGTCATCTTCCAGCCCGCTGAGGAAATGATGCCCGGCGGCGCCCTGGAAGTCATCGAGCAGGGAGTGCTCCGCGACGTGCCACGGATCGTGGCACTGCACTGCGACCCGCATATCGACGTCGGCCTGGTGGGGACCCGGATCGGGGCCATCACGTCGGCGTCTGACACCGTCCGGGTGGAACTGACCGGGAGGGGAGGTCACACGTCGCGGCCGCACCTCACCGAGGACCTGGTGTTCGCGCTCGCCAACATTGCTGTCAACGTGCCAGCCGTGCTGTCCCGGCGGATCGACGTCCGCAGTGCCGTGTCGGTGGTGTGGGGCCAGATCCATGCCGGCAGTGCGCCCAACGCCATTCCCGGCCACGGCTTCATGTCCGGCACCATGCGTTGCCTCGACGGTGAGGCCTGGGAAGCCGCGGGTGACCTCCTCGACAGCACCGTCCGGCAGATTGCCGCTCCTTTCGGGGTGGACGTCCATCTGGAACACACCCGCGGAGTGCCGCCCGTGATCAACACCGAAGCGGAAACCGGACTGCTGGAAGCCGCGGCGCGCGCGGAACTCGGACCGGACGCCGTCGTCCTCACGCCTCAGTCAATGGGCGGTGAGGATTTCGCCTGGATGACCCAGGAGGTGCCCGGCGCCATGATGCGCCTCGGGACGCGCACACCGAACGGGGAGACCTACGACCTGCACCGGGGCGACTACAACCCCGACGAGCAGGCGATTGGCTGCGGCGTCCGGGTGATGGCCAACGCCGCACTGCGCGCGATCAGGGGAGTGCGCCACTAGCGGGTTTCCGATTAACATCCTGCGCTGGCTGGTGACTCGGTTGGAATAGAGCCGGTGCCCGAAAGGTTAGCCCCAGTGTGAGTACATCAGTGAATACCCGTCCGCCCCTGTCAGTCCTCGACCTTGCCACCGTCGGTGCCGGAAAGTCGTCGGGGGACGCCCTCGCCGACAGCACCACCCTCGCGCAGGCCGCTGACCGGCTGGGCTACCGACGGTTCTGGGTCGCCGAACACCACAACATGCCGGCAGTGGCATCCACCTCCCCGCCCGTCCTGATGGCCCACCTGGCGTCACAGACCGAACGCATCCGGCTCGGCTCCGGGGGAGTGATGCTCCCCAATCATGCGCCGTTCGTGGTCGCTGAACAGTTCGCACTTCTTGAGGCGCTGTACCCGGACCGGATCGACCTGGGCATCGGCAGGGCGCCCGGCACGGATCAGGCTACGGCCATGGCGCTCCGGCGGCAGGCCGGGGGCCTGGGCGTCGAGGAATTCCCGCAGCATGTCCTGCAGGTGATGAGCCTGCTGGGCGACCACCGGTCAACGGATCAGGCATTGAACCTGGTCGCCACACCGTCGGCCTCCAGCTACCCCGAGGTCTGGCTGCTCGGTTCCAGCGGATACTCGGCGCAGCTGGCAGGCATGCTGGGACTGCGCTACAGCTACGCGCACCACTTCGGCAACGAGGATCCCGCAGCGGTGATGAACCTGTACCGGTCCAACTTCCAGCCCTCACCCGTGCTCGATGAGCCGTACGCGATGCTCGCCACCTCGGCGCTGACCGCTGACACCGAGGAAGAAGCTGACTATTTGGCTGGCCCGGCCCGCATCATGGCGTTGGCCCTGCGCTCCGGCAAACTGGGTCCCATCGTCTCGCCGGAGGAGGCAGCTGCCAGGGAACTCTCCGATCAGGAGCTGATGGTGCTGGAGCACCTCCCCGCCATCAAGGCGGTCGGCACCCCGGAACAGGCGACCGGGCGGCTTGACGCACTGGTGCAGCAGACCGGAGCCAATGAACTGATGATCACCGGGACCACCTACGAGGTTGCGTCGCGGGTGGCATCTCTCGAAGCGCTCAGCGTGGCGTGGGGACGTGAGGTTTCCAATGGAATACCGGTTGGTAACAAATCCCGAACAATGTGATTTCCGTCGCTTGATTTGGTAGGAGCTGGGGCAGGGCGCCGCTAGAGTATGCTCATATCGTGCCGGACCCACGGTGCGGCACAGAGCCTACGAAAAATCAGTGAAAACAGAGCCACGAACACGATTGAGTGCTTCCGGGGCGGTCACTCACTGAGGTCTTCGGCCGTGGGGCCCATTTCTTTCTGGAGGAATTTTGAAGAACTCACAGCGCACCACCACGCGCCTCAACAACAAGACCGCCCTGTCAGCCGCTATGCTCGGCGCCTCGGCACTGCTGATCGCCGGTTGTGGCGCGGCTCCCGAAGAGCCAGCAGGTACCTCGGACGCTAGCGGAGAGGCAACCGAAGCAACCGTTGACTACACCGGTTGCATCGTCTCGGACGCGGGCGGATTCGACGACCAGTCGTTCAACCAGTCCAGCTACGAGGGCCTGACCGCCGCCCGCGACAGCCTGGGCATCGAGATCCGCGAAGCCGAATCACAGGCCGAAACTGACTTCGGACCCAACGTGAACTCGATGGTCACGAGCGGTTGCGACATGGTCGTCACCGTCGGTTTCCTTCTCTCTGCCACCACCGCGGAGGCTGCAGAGGCCAATCCGGACACCAACTTTGCCATCGTTGA
This sequence comes from Arthrobacter sp. CAN_A212, assembly GCF_015752345.1. Taxonomy (NCBI): domain Bacteria; kingdom Bacillati; phylum Actinomycetota; class Actinomycetes; order Micrococcales; family Micrococcaceae; genus Arthrobacter; species Arthrobacter sp. CAN_A212. The sequence continues at coordinate 21,566 of NZ_JADOUT010000017.1, read as the reverse complement.
CGACAACGCCATCGAACTGGACAACGTCAAGCCCATCATCTACGACACGGCTCAGGCTGCGTTCCTCGCGGGCTACGCCGCTGCTGGCACCACCCAGACCGGCACGGTCGCCACCTACGGCGGCATCCAGATCCCCACCGTGACCATCTTCATGGATGGCTTTGCTGACGGTGTCGCCTACTACAACGAGCAGAAGGGCGAGGACGTCCAGCTCCTCGGCTGGGACAAGGAAGCCGCAACGGGTACGTTCACCGGCGACTTCGAGTCACTCGCCAACGGCAAGACCAACACCGAGAACTTCATCAACGAAGGCGCCGACATCATCATGCCGGTTGCCGGTCCTGTGGGCCTCGGTACCATTGAAGCAGTCGAGGAAGCCAACGCAGACGGCGCCGATGCCAAGGTCATCTGGGTTGACTCCGATGGGTTCCTCACGGTTGACGCCGGCAATGAGTTCATCCTGACCTCGGTCATGAAGCTCATGGGCGAGGCTGTTGAAGAGGTCATCAGCACCGACGTCGACGACAACTTCGACAACACGCCTTACGTTGGCACCCTCGAAAACGGTGGAGTGGCCCTCGCGCCCTTCCACGACCAGGAAGCCGCTGTTTCCGACGAGCTGAAGGCCGAACTGGAAGAGATCCAGGCAGGCATCATCTCGGGCGACATCACCGTCGATTCCGACGCCAGCCCGGAGTCATAACAGCCAAGGCATAACGCGCCGCAGCTTGAGCGTGAGGGATTCCCACACGCTCAAGCTGACGGCGCGTCTTGCATTTAGGCTGGTAACCAGCAAGAACCTTATCGACCGGTCAGGCGGCCCCCTCCGTTGACATCCGGTCCCGATCCAGAACAGGTGGTTGGAGTCCGTTGCTGCTCGAACTGCAGGGAATAACAAAGAAGTTTGGCACCCTGGTGGCGAACGACTCCATCGACCTCGTCGTCAAACCCGGTGAAGTGCACTGTCTGCTCGGTGAGAACGGTGCGGGCAAGTCGACCCTCATGAATGTCCTGTACGGACTCTACGAACCGACCGACGGCGAAATTTTACTCGACGGTAAATCGGTCGCCTTCAAGGGTCCCGGCGACGCCATGGCTGCCGGGATCGGCATGGTGCACCAGCACTTCATGCTCATCCCCGTGTTCACCGTCGCCGAAAACGTGGCCCTCGGTGACGAATTCACCCGCGCCGGCGGCCTCCTCGACCTGGAAAAAACGCGGGCCAAAATCCGTGACATCTCCGACCGCTACGGGTTCGACGTCGACCCCGATGCCCTGATCGAAGACCTACCCGTGGGTGTGCAGCAGCGGGTGGAAATCATCAAGGCCCTGGTCCGCAACGCGAGCGTACTCATTCTTGACGAGCCGACGGCGGTCCTCACCCCCCAGGAAACCGACGAGCTGATCGACATCATAGGCCAGCTTAAAGCGGCTGGCACCGCTATCGTCTTCATCTCCCACAAGCTGCGCGAGGTCCGGGCTGTCTCTGATGTCATCACGGTGATCCGCCGCGGCGCGGTAGTCGGAAGCGTCGACCCCAGTACCAGCACCACCGAACTGGCCAACATGATGGTCGGCCGCCAGGTGAGCCTCAGCCTCAACAAGGAACCAGCCAACCCCGGGGAGCGCACCTTCCAGGTGAAGAACCTGACGGTTCTCTCAGCCACCGGGCAGCGCCTGGTCGACGACGTCACCTTCGACATTGCCGAGGGCGAGATCCTCGCCGTCGCTGGCGTCCAGGGCAACGGTCAGACCGAACTGACCGAGGCCATCCTGGGCCTGCAGGATCACGCGAGCGGATCGATCAAGCTCAAGGGCACCGAACTGATCGGTCTGAAAGCCAAGAATGTAATCCGCCAGGGTGTTGGCTTCGTCCCGGAGGACCGCAAGGTCGACGGACTGGTCGGAACCTTCTCGGTCGCCGAGAACCTGATCCTCAACTGGTACAACGAGCCCCCGTTCGCCAAGGGGCTGGCCATGAAGCCGTCGGTGGTGATGGCCAACGCCAAAGCAAAGATCGACGAGTACGACGTGCGCACCCAATCGGCGGATTCCGCAGTGGGGACACTGTCAGGCGGTAACCAGCAGAAGGTGGTGCTGGCCCGTGAGCTATCCCGGCCGCTGAACCTGTTTATCGCGTCGCAGCCCACCCGCGGCGTCGATGTCGGATCCATCGAGTTCCTCCACAAGCGGATTGTGCAGGAGCGCGACAGCGGCACCCCCGTCATGATTGTCTCGACCGAGCTCGACGAGATCAGCGAACTGGCAGACCGGATCGCCGTCCTGCACCGCGGCAAACTGATGGGTGTGGTGCCTGGAAATACCACCCGCGACGTCCTGGGATTGATGATGGCCGGAATGACGGCGGACGAGGCCCTCGGCCAGTCCGCGGAGGAGAAGCAATGAGTTCACAGCTGCAGCAGGGCGATGGCTCCCGCAGTGTCCTGCACCGGATCATGGGCGGAAGCACGCTGGTCGCCGTACTGGCGGTGGTGCTGTCCATCGTGCTCGGAGGCATCCTGATCGCTGTCACCGATGATCGGGTGGCAGAAACGTCAGCGTACTTCTTCAGCCGCCCCGGAGATATGCTGGCAGCCGCCTGGGAAGCGGCCAGCGGCGCGTATATCGCACTGTTCCAGGGCGCTATCTTCAACCCCCGGGCAGACACGGTGGCGCAGGCACTGCGACCGCTGACCGAGACGCTGACCGTCGCGACGCCGCTCATCCTCGCGGGCCTCGGCGTGGCGATCGCGTTCCGCACCGGCCTGTTCAACATCGGCGCCCAGGGACAGATCATCCTCGGCGCTACGTTCGCTGCCTGGGTCGGTTTCACCCTCGAACTTCCACCGGGTCTTCACCTACTCATTGCGGTGGTTGCCGGATTCATCGGCGGCGCCCTCTGGGGCTTCATCCCGGGCATCCTCAAGGCCCGCACCGGCGCGCATGAGGTGATCGTGACGATCATGCTCAACTATGTAGCCGTGTATCTCGTGGCCTACCTGCTGTTCACGCCAGGTTTCCAGAACCCCGGGTCCTCGAACCCGATCAGCCCCCGCCTGGACGATTCCGCCCTGTACCCGCTGCTCCTGGGCTCCGGTTACCGCCTGCACCTGGGCTTCCTGGTGGCCATCGCGGCAACCTACGGTGTGTGGTGGCTGCTGAACCGCTCGACCACGGGATTCGAACTCCGCGCTGTCGGAGCCAACCCCCACGCTGCCCGCACCGCAGGCATCAGTGTGACCAAGGGGTATGTAGTTGTCATGATGATCGCTGGTGGACTGGCGGGACTCGCCGGGGTGGCCCAGGTCGCCGGGACCGAGAAGGTGCTCACCGGCGGTATCGCCGCCAGCTTCGGCTTCGACGCAATCACGGTGGCACTCCTGGGCCGGTCGCACCCGTGGGGTGTCTTCTTCGCCGGCCTGCTGTTCGGCGCGTTCCGCGCCGGCGGTGTGCAGATGCAGACCCAGACCGGAACGCCCATCGACATCGTCCTGGTGGTGCAGTCGCTGATTGTGCTCTTCATCGCCGCGCCTCCGCTGGTCAAGGCCATCTTCCGGATTGACCAGAAGAAGAAGAAAAAGACCACCAAGCCTGATCAGTCCTCAGAGGACATGACCACCACAACGGCAGCTGGAGGAGTGGCATGAGTGTTGCAACCCAAACGCGGCCGGAGGGCCCGACGCCTAACGCGACAGTGAGGAACTGGAAGGCGCCCATTGGCTTCGGCATCGGCGCCCTGGTCGCACTGCTGGTCTTCGCCCTGGGCAGTCCGGCACAGACCGCGGTCTTTCGCATCTCGAACGATTCGGACCGGTTCCGGCTGGCCGACCTGGCCCTCCCTGCCACCGCCGTCGGCTGGTTCACCGCCGTCGCCCTGACCCTGATCGCCGTCTACGCGTTCCTCCAGGTCAGGAACGGGCGGAAGATCAACAGGTGGATCCCGATCGCCTACGGTGCGCTGTTCATGATCGGCTTCCTCACCTGGGTGGTAGGAAGTGCCAATACCCCGAGCATCTCGCTGGCGGGCCTCATCGCAGGGTCTGTCACCCTCGCCATCCCGCTGATCTTTGGCTCGCTCTCGGGTGTCCTGTGTGAGCGGGTAGGCGTGGTCAACATCGCCATCGAGGGTCAGCTCCTGTCCGGCGCGTTCGCTGCCGCGGTAGCCGCCTCCATCTCCGGTAACGCCTACGTTGGGCTGATCGCTGCGGCCTTCGCCGGCACCCTGGTGTCGGTGGTGCTCGCGGTGTTCAGCATCAAGTACTACGTCAACCAGATCATCGTCGGTGTGGTACTGAACGTGCTCGTCTCGGGTCTGACAGGTTTCCTCGCGTCGACCCTGCTGAGCCGCGACCCGGCCACTTTCAACTCCCCACCCAGCCTGCCCGTGATCAGCGTCCCGTTCCTGTCCGACCTGCCGATCATCGGTGGCATCCTCTTCCGGCAGAGCATCGTCGGTTACCTGATGTACGTGGCAGTGATTGTGATCTATGTGGGCCTGTTCCACACCAAGTGGGGCCTGCGGGTCAGGGCCGTTGGCGAGCACCCCCAGGCGGCGGACACCATGGGGATCAAGGTCAACTCGACCCGGTTCTGGAACGTTCTCCTGGGTGGCGCGGTCGCCGGGTTCGGAGGCGCTTTCTTTACCCTCGTCTCAGTGAGTTCCTTCTCCCGGGACATGACCGCCGGTGCCGGGTATATCGCGCTGGCCGCGCTGATCTTCGGCAGGTGGAACCCGATCGGGGCGTTCTTCGCTGCCCTCTTGTTCGGGTTCTTCACCAACCTGCAGTATGTGCTGTCGATCGTCGGAACCTCGGTGCCCAGCCAGTTCATGGCCATGCTCCCGTACATTGTCACCATCCTCGCGGTGGCTGGCCTGGTGGGACGGTCCCGTCCACCGGCCGCCAGCGGCACCCCGTACATGAAGGAGTAGCCATGACCGAGAACTCCATGACCGAGGACCCTATGACCGGGAATGGCACAGCTGAGGACCCCGCAGCTGAGGATCCCGCGTCAGGGATCCCGGCCGACGAGATCCCCTGGGAGATGCTGACCGCCGCTGCGACGGAGGCCATGTGCCGTGCCTACGTGCCGTACTCGAAGTTCCCTGTCGGTGCCGCAGCGCTGACCGACGACGGACGCATGGTCTCCGGGTGCAACGTGGAAAATGCCTCCTACGGGCTGACCCTCTGCGCTGAGTGCTCACTGGTGAGCCAGCTCCAGATGACCGGTGGCGGGAAACTCGTCGCGTTCAGCTGCGTCGACGGCAACGGCAACACGCTCATGCCCTGTGGCCGGTGCCGGCAGCTGCTCTACGAGTTCCGCGCCCCCGGCATGCAACTCCTGACGGTGAGCGGCATCAAGACCATGGATGAGGTACTGCCCGACGCTTTCGGACCAGAGCACCTATCCTGAACCGGCTCACCCCGGAACCTCATCCCAGAACGTCACTGGGAACTTCACCCAGAACACGGTCAGCCCTGAGCGCACCAGTATTTACCGACGAATCACCGACGAAACACCAGAAGTAAAGGACACCCGCACCCATGTCTGAGCAGTTCGACGCCGTCGACATCATCCGCATCAAGAGGGACAAAGGCACCCTCAGCCCGGACCAGATCGACTGGACCATCGACGCCTACACCCGCGGCGCCATCGCCGACGAGCAGATGGCAGCCCTCAATATGGCGATCCTCCTCAACGGCATGGACCGCGCCGAGATCAGCCGGTGGACGACGGCGATGATCGCCTCGGGCGAGCGGATGGACTTCTCCTCGCTGGGCAAGGCCACCAGTGACAAGCATTCGACCGGGGGAGTGGGCGACAAGATCACCCTGCCGTTGGCACCTCTGGTAGCAGTCTTCGGGGTGGCTGTCCCGCAGCTGTCCGGCCGCGGGCTGGGCCACACCGGCGGCACCCTGGACAAGCTGGAATCCATCCCCGGCTGGCGCGCCGATCTGAGCAACGATGAGATGATGCGTCAGTTGGCCGACGTCGGCGCCGTCATCTGCGCTGCGGGCGCGGGACTGGCACCTGCCGACAAGAAGCTCTACGCGCTCAGGGATGTGACCGGGACCGTGGAGGCCATCCCGCTGATCGCCTCTTCCATCATGAGCAAGAAAATCGCTGAGGGCACCGGGTCGCTGGTGCTCGATGTGAAGGTGGGCAGCGGAGCGTTCATGAAGAACCTTGATCAGGCCCGTGAGCTGGCCCGCACCATGGTGGCGCTGGGCCAGGACGCCGGCGTCAACACCGTTGCGCTCCTCACCAACATGGCGACCCCGCTGGGCCTCACCGCTGGCAACGCCATCGAGGTGCAGGAGTCGGTCGAGGTACTCGCCGGTGGCGGACCTGAGGACGTGGTCGAACTGACCGTCCGGCTGGCCGAGGAAATGCTCGCCTGCGCTGGTGTGCGGGATGCGGACCCAGCCGCGGCGCTGAAGGACGGCCGTGCCATGGATGTTTGGAACTCAATGATCGAAGCTCAGGGCGGCGATCCCCGTGCTGAACTTCCGGTTGCACGGGAATCCGAGACCATCTACGCCCCCGCCGATGGGGTGCTGGTGGAACTCGACGCCCTGGCAGTCGGCGTCGCCGCGTGGCGCCTCGGTGCGGGCCGTGCCCGTAAGGAGGACGTGGTGCAGGCGGGTGCCGGCGTTCGGATGCACGCCAAGCCGGGCGCGCTGGTCCGTGCCGGTGAGCCGCTGATGACACTGCTCACCGACACCCCCGAGAAGTTTGACCGGGCGCGTGAAGCGCTCGAGGGCGCCGTCGTTATTGCCCCTGAAGGCTCACGGCCCGACGCGCAACTTATCCTGGACCGCATCGCCTAGGGTCTGCACTTCCCGCCATCGCCTCCTCCCATCCCCCCACGGGAGGAGGCGGCGGGTGCAAAGATCAGCCGAACGGTCGACGCGGCAGCCTGCATCGGCACACTACCGTTGAATCATCCGCTGGGTTGAGTCATCAACCCGACATCCGACGCTGAGCCAATCCCCACCCTGAAACGCTCTGGTCCTGAAACATTCTGGTCCTGGTCCTGGAAAACCCTGGTCCTCAAGCGCCGCGGCGCTATGCCTGGACACTGTTCACTCGCGTGAACCAGAACCAGAACCAGCACCAGAGTAAGAAACAGAACCAGAGTCAGGGGTCTGGTCAGGGCATCCACCCATGGTGGCATCCTGTGTCGGCTGGCATCGTGGTGGGTGTCCGGGTGTCCGGGAGTCAGCGAGCGTCAGGAAGGCGGTGGGTCGAAATGGAAATGCTTATCCAGGCGATGAACGCGGCCAGCACCTTCATCCTCAGCACCGCCGAACAACCCTGGGTCTACCTGCTGGTCTTCATCTGCTGCACCGTCGACGGGTTCTTCCCACCATTTCCCAGCGAATCGGTGGTGGTGGGCCTGGCATCGCTGGTCCTCACCCAGGGCGTCCCCAACCCCTGGCTGCTGATCATCGCCGCGGGTCTCGGCGCGTTCATCGGGGACAACATCGCGTATGTGATGGGGCGGGCGATTGGGACCGAACGGTTCCGCTGGATGCGCACTGCCCGCATGCAGCGTTCCTTTGCCTGGGCCGGTCACGAACTGCAGAAGCGGGCAGCCTCGCTCATTCTGGTGGCACGGTTCATTCCGATCGGTCGTGTCGCGGTCAACCTCACCGCTGGGGCCACGGGGTATTCACGACGTAGCTTCGTTGCCCTGACTGGGCTCTCGGCGGTTGTCTGGTCCAGCTACTCGGTGGGGATCGGCGTCGTCGCGGGCTCATGGTTCGAGCACAACCACCTGCTGGGCGTGATGGTGGCCATCAGTATTGCCGTCACCCTCGGAATCATCCTCGACCGCATCATTGCTGCGGTCCGGGGCTCCACCCCGCTGCGCCCCGAACCGACCAAAGTCCCCTCGGACAGCCAATAGTCGTCGCCGAAATCCGCCGAATGGTGCCACCCTTCGGCGGGTGGACGGTGCTAGGTGTGCACACTGCACCTCGCGTAAGGTAAGTGAGGTGACTGAGCCAATCATCTCCCCAGCGACCGACCTTTCCTTCGACCTGCGGAGCCTTCCCAAAGTTTCCCTGCATGACCACCTCGACGGGGGCCTGCGCCCGTCCACGATCATCGAGCTTGCCGAAGCGGTGGGGCACCAGCTGCCCTCGACCGATCCGGTGGCTCTGGGCGAATGGTTCCGCGAATCAGCGAACTCCGGGTCGTTAGTCCGCTACCTGGAAACCTTCGACCACACCATCGCCGTCATGCAGACCCGCGAGGGCCTGATCCGGGTGGCCCGCGAGTTCGTCGAAGACCTGGCCGACGACGGCGTCGTCTACGGCGAGGTCCGCTGGGCCCCGGAGCAGCACACCGCGAAGGGCCTGAGCCTCGACGAAGCCGTCGAAGCGGTCCAGCAGGGCCTCGACGAGGCAGTGGATTCGATCGTTGCCGGCGGCCGGGCCATCCAGGTCGGCCAGCTGATCACCGCGATGCGCCACGCCGACCGCGGCCAGGAGATCGCCGAGCTCGCTGTCCGGCACCGTGACAAGGGTGCCGTCGGCTTCGACATCGCCGGCGCCGAAGATGGCTTCCTGCCATCCCGGTTCAAGGACGCCTTCACCTTTTTGGCCGAGCACCAGTTCCCCGCCACCGTCCACGCTGGCGAGGCCGCTGGCCTGGACAGCATCGTCGACGCCCTGGTGCATGGCCACGCGCTGCGCCTGGGCCACGGCGTCCGGATCGCCGAAGACATCGAGATTGACTACGACGCCGACAGCGAAGAGCCGGAGCTCGGTGTCGTCACCCTGGGACAGGTGGCCTCCTGGGTCCGGGACCGCGGCATCGTCCTTGAGGTGTGTCCGTCCTCGAACCTCCAGACCGGCGCCGTCGCCGCGTTTGGCGGCGATATCGCCAGCCACCCCATCGACCTGCTGTTCCAGCTCGGATTCAAGGTCACCGTGAACACGGACAACCGCCTGATGAGCGGGGTCACCCTGACCGACGAGTTCGAGCTCCTCAGCGAAACGTTCGACTACGACCTGGATGACCTGCTTGAGCTCACTCTGAACGCGGTCGACGCAGCCTTCCTGCCTCTCGAGGATCGGGAGGCGCTGGCTGCCTACGTCACCGAAGGCTACATTCACGCCGATGGCTGAGCCTGAGTTGCGCAGCGCCCCAGCCGGAACCCAGCACCCGCTGGACCGGCTGGTGGCGGTGGTGGCCCAGTTGCGGGAACACTGCCCATGGATGGCGCAGCTCACCCACTCTTCGCTGGTCGAATACCTGGTGGAGGAATGCTACGAGCTCGTCGATGCACTCGACGAGCTCCCGGGCACTCCTGCAGCTGGCACTTCCGCGGCTGACGCTGAAGCTCCTGCCGGCAACACCGCCACCACGGAACTGCGCGGCGAGCTCGGCGACGTCCTGTTGCAGGTGGTGCTGCACGCACAGCTGCAACGCGAACGGGGGCATTTCGGGCTGGACGACGTCGTCACCTCCCTGACCGACAAGATGATCCGCCGCAACCCGCACGTCTTTGCCGCGGACGGATCACTGCGGGCTGGCTTCCCGGCCACCACCGACTCGATCGTGGAGACCTGGCACCGGGTCAAACGCGCCGAGGAACCCCGCCGGGAAGATCCCTTTCATGGGATCCCACGGCAGCTGCCCGCCCTGGCACTGGCGGCCAAGACTCTCCGGCGGATCCCCGTGGGCCTGCCTGAGCCCACCGTGCCGCTGCCAGGTGCCGCACCGCAAACCGAAACTGAACTCGGCGACCTGCTGCTGGCGGTGGTGCAGCAGTCCACCGCCGTGAGCCTGGATCCGGAGCTCGCGCTGCGGTCCGCTGTGCTTCGGCTTCAGGCAAGGTCACGGACCCTGCAGGCCGAGGACATGATCGGCGTTTCCGCCGACGTTTCCACTAGGCTTGAACCGACCCCATCACTGACCCCACCACCCGGGAAGGTCAACCCCTGACCGGGTGCACTGCAATTTTCCCCTAGGACCAAAGGAGCATTCCCATGGCCATCATCGATGCCATCCACGCACGTGAAATCCTTGATTCCCGCGGCAACCCCACCATCGAGGTGGAGGTCCTGCTGGACGACGACACCTTCGGCCGGGCAGCGGTACCCTCTGGCGCGTCCACCGGTGCCTTTGAGGCGAACGAACGCCGAGACGGCGAGAAGAACCGCTACCTGGGGAAGGGCGTACTGCAGGCCGTTGAAGCGGTAATCGAGCAGATCCAGCCGGCGCTCCTCGGCTTCGACGCCACCGACCAGCGGGCCATCGACCAGGCCATGATCGACCTCGACGGCACCGAGAACAAGTCCAGCCTGGGCGCCAACGCCATGCTCGGCGTCTCCCTCGCCGTTGCCCGGGCAGCCTCCGAATCGTCGGCACTGCCCCTCTACCGTTACCTGGGCGGCCCTAACGCGCACGTGCTCCCGGTGCCGCTGATGAACATTCTCAACGGTGGCTCCCACGCCGACTCCGACGTCGACATCCAGGAATTCATGATCGTCCCCCTCGGTGCCGAGTCATTCTCTGAGGGTCTCCGCTGGGGCGTCGAGGTCTACCACGAGCTGAAATCGGTTCTGAAGGAGAAGGGCCTGGCCACGGGGCTCGGCGACGAGGGTGGCTTCGCACCGAATCTGCCGTCCAACCGCGACGCACTGGACCTGATTACCACCGCCATCCAGCGGGCCGGTTACACCCCGGGCAAGGATATTGCGCTGGCGCTCGACGTCGCCGCGTCGGAGTTCTACACTGACGGCGCCTACCACTTCGAGGGGAAGACCCTCTCCGCCACCGAGATGAACACCTACTACGGTGAACTGGTCCGGGATTACCCACTGGTTTCCATTGAGGATCCTCTGGATGAGGAAGACTGGGACGGTTGGAAGGCCCTCACCGAGCAGGTCGGCTCCAAGGTCCAGCTCGTCGGCGACGATCTCTTCGTCACCAATCCGGTGCGTCTGGCCCGCGGCATCGAGGCCGATACCGCGAACTCGCTGCTGGTGAAGGTGAACCAGATCGGCACACTCACCGAAACCCTGGACGCGATCTCCCTGGCGCAGCGCTCCGGTTACACCACCATCACCTCCCACCGCTCCGGTGAGACCGAGGACACGACGATCGCTGACATTTGTGTCGCCACCAATGCCGGTCAGATCAAGACCGGCGCACCGGCGCGGTCCGAACGGGTGGCCAAGTACAACCAGCTCCTGCGGATCGAAGAGGAGCTCGACGACGCCGCACGTTACGCGGGACGGGCCGCCTTCCCGCGTTTCACGGCCTAGTTCGCAGCCCCGGCGGCTACCCTCGTAAGAGAGGGTTGCCTACGGGCTGCCCGTGACGTGTAGTGAGGATCCAGAGGAGTATTGATGTCCACCCGCCGCCCCAAGGTGCCGCGCAGCGCAGGTCCTCAGGCGCCAGCGACACCGGCTCCGGAGAGCCACGAGGGTGGGCCGCGTGCCCGCCCCGGCGTGCGATCCGGCTCCACGGCGGCGTCCTCCGGGTCTTTACGACCAGCCCGCCCAGCGGGTCCAGCCGGAAAGTCGGCGGGGCCCGCAGGGCGCGGACCGGCCCCCCACGCGGGAACAGCCAGCAGCGATGAGTCCCGCTCTGCCGAACCAGGAACCACAGGTGCAGGCACCACCACACCGGGTACCGCCGAGTCACGTACCTCTCAGCCGGGTACCGCCGAATCTGCTCCACTGAGTCCCTCCGAGGCGAGGGCTCAGCAGCGGTTGCAGCTCGCTGGAGCCATCCGGCGGGCGCGGCGACCTTTCCGGCGGGACGCGCCGGCGATCGTGCCGGCCGAAGACGCCAAACCCATCCCCGCGAAGTCCTTCTCCGGCAGGCTCCTGGCCCTGGCAGTAGTACTGGTCACCATTACGGTGCTGCTGGCACCCTCGGTAAGGACCTACCTCCTTCAGCAGGGCGAGCTCACTACGCTGCGCGACGAAATCGCTGCCCTTGAACAGTCTCAGCTCGAGTCCGAACGGCAGATCGCCCGCTGGGAGGACCCCGCCTATATCAAGGCGCAGGCCCGCGAACGGATCTTCCTGGTGATGCCCGGTGAGACCCGCTACGTCGTGGTGGGGGACAGCGTCCTCGGCGAGGAGGCTGTCGGCTCCTCGGGCGAGGCGCCGCAGGACCTGCCCTGGGTCGATGCCCTCTGGGACTCGATTGAGCGGTCGGCGACCGACTCCTAGCCCCGGCAACCCCGCCGTCGAGTCCCCACTTCACCGCACGTTTACTGCTTCCACGCACGAAAGGTAGGCCGTCATGGATTCCGCACCCAGCACCGAACTGACCAGCTCAGACCTCGATACCCTCAGCCGTCAGCTGGGCCGTCCGGTGCGGGACGTCGTCGAGATCGGGGCACGCTGCGTCTGCGGAAACCCGCTGGTCGCGACCACCGCCCCACGGCTCTCCAACGGCATTCCCTTCCCCACCACCTACTACCTCACCCACCCGGTGATCACTGCTGCGGTCTCACGCCTTGAGGCGTCAGGCCTGATGGCTGAGATGACCGAGCGGCTGGAGCGGGATCCAGCCCTGGCTGATCAGTACGGACAGGCGCACGAACACTATCTGAGCGTCAGGAACGCCATCGGGGAGCGGTCAGGGACGGGGCCGGTGCCCGAAATCGACGGGGTCTCCGCTGGCGGAATGCCCACCAGGGTCAAGTGCCTGCACGTGCTGGTCGGTCACTCGTTGGCCGCCGGTCCCGGGGTCAACCCGCTCGGTGATGAGGCGCTCGACGGGATCGCCCAGTGGTGGACCCGTGACCGGTGCTACTGTGCCGGGGCCTGGGACACAGCGGGGTCAGCCCCCGACCGCGAACTCAGCCGGCACACCCGCACCCAGGGCCTCACCCCGGAGGAGCTGGAGACGAAGCGGGCCAGCCGCCGGTCCGCTGCCGACGCGGCGACAGCCGAAACCACCGCGAAAACCGCAACCACCGAGGAGCCATAATGCGGACAGCCGCCATCGACTGCGGAACCAATTCGATCCGCCTCCTGATCGCCGACGTGGCCGACGACGGCCGGACCCTCACCGACGTCGTCCGCCTCATGCGGGTGGTCCGGCTGGGCGAAGGCGTCGACACCACCGGCAGGCTGTCCGACGCCGCACTGGAGCGGACCTTCGCCGCAGCCCGTGAATACGCCGGGCTCATCGACTTACACGGTGCGGACCGGATTCGTTTCGTAGCGACCTCGGCCACCCGCGACGCGGCGAACCGGGACGAGTTTGCTGCGGGAATCCATGACCTGCTGGGAGTGCACCCCGAGGTGGTAAGCGGGGAAGAGGAAGCAGCACTGTCTTTCGACGGTGCGCTGAGCGTTCTGCCCGCCGCAGGCTCGGCCGGTGACGATTCACTGGTCCTCGTCGTCGACCTCGGCGGTGGCAGCACCGAATTCGTCGTCGGCAATGCCGCAGGAGTCACCGCGTCCACCAGCATGGACATGGGGTGCGTCCGGTTCACGGAGCGCTACCTTGCCTCGGACCCGCCCACCGCGGCCGAGATCACCACCATGGAGAACGAGGTGCAGCGGCTCATCGCCGACGCGGCGCTCCGGGTGCCGTTCGATCAGGTCACCCGGCTGGTCGGTGTCGCCGGGAGCATCACCACGATCACCGCGCACGCACTGCGGTTGCCCGAGTACTCACCAGCCGACATCCATGGTGCCGAACTGGACCAGGGCCTCGTGGCAGGCGCTGCCACTGAGCTGTTGGACATGAACCGCGACCAGCGGGCCGCACTGCCCTACATGCACCCGGGCAGAGTCGATGTGATCGGTGCCGGAGCGTTGATCTGGCGGACCATCACCGCACATCTAGCGGTGGCCACCGGAGGCAGAGTGGTCACCTCCGTGACCAGCGAACACGACATCCTTGACGGAATCGCACTCAGCCAAAGATCAGGAAACTAACCAGGTGACCCCCTCTCGCGGTGCACGAAATATCCGGCTGCGGTCAACAGCCTGCCTCCTCGGGGCGGTGCTGGCCGCTGCGCTCCTGCCAGCGTTCCCTGCCCACGCCGATGAACTGCGGGAACGCGAGTACTGGCTGGAGGACTATGGCATCACCGAGGCATGGGAGACCACCCAGGGGGAGGGGGTCCGGGTTGCGGTGATTGACAGCGGCGTCGACGGATCTCACCCCGACCTTGATGGCGTGGTGGTGGGCGGAACAGATGTTTCCGGTGCGGGACAGCTCGATGGCCAGCTCGGTATTGGCGAAGTGTCCGAGCACGGCACCCTGGTTGCCAGTCTGCTGGCCGGGCGCGGGCATCTGCCTGAGCCCGTTCCCAGCCCGACGCCGTCAGCCGACGACGACCAATCTCCGGGCGACCAGCCGCCGTCTCCTGACCCGGTCGAAACCACCGTGCCAGACACCTACGGGCGTGGCTCCGACGGAATTGTCGGTGTGGCGCCGCAGGCTGATCTGCTGGCCGTCTCGGTCTGGATTGAGGGTCCGACAAAGGGCCCCAACCCCGCCGGAATCAGTATTGACCAGCAGATTCCCGACGCCGTCCGCTGGGCCGTGGACAACGGCGCCCAGGTGATCAACATGTCCCTGGGAAGCACCTCGCCCACCTGGCCGGAAAGCTGGGACGAGGCGTTCCTTTATGCCGAGGAGAACGATGTGGTGATCGTTGCCGCAGCCGGAAACCGTGCTGGCGGCTCCATGCAGGTCGGCGCCCCGGCGACCATGCCGGGGGTTCTCGCCGTCGCCGGTCTGGACCGCGACGGCGAGGCGAGCCTTGATTCCTCCTCCGAAGGCATCAGCATTGGCGTTGCCGCTCCCGCCGAAAACCTCGTGGGTGCCCTGCCCGGCGGGGTCTACGCCGACTGGTCGGGCAGCTCCGGTGCAGCACCCCTGGTTGCCGGCACAGCCGCGCTGATCCGGTCCCAGTACCCGGACCTCTCGGCGGCCCAGGTGATTAACCGGATTCTCCTGACTGCACGGGAGGCCGGCGACGACGGCGGGGAGCGCGACACCCTGTACGGCTACGGCATCCTCGATGTCGCTGCGGCGGTCAACGCCGACCTCGCTGTGCCCGAGGAGAACCTTCTCGGGAGCATGGCCGAGTTCATCCAGATCTATCGCAGGGGAGAACCAGCTCCACCTCCCGAGCCGGTGGAGCCCACCAGCGAGCCGACGCCCGTCGACATTCCCGAACCCGTGGTGCCGGTCGCCGAAGATGTGGCGGCCACTACGGGCGGTCTTCCCGCGGCCATCGTGCTGGGTTTCGGCTCGTTGATCCTCGTTATCCTGACCGGTGGCACCGTTGCTGTCCTCCGGGCGCGGCGCGCTGCGGTGGACAACGCGACGGGGGAGACTGAAACCGGCTTCCACGAGCATGCTGCCGACGACCGCCCGTGATCCTACTTTCCCGCTCCTTTCACCCAGCTATGGGGCCGAATCTGGCCCGGCGCTGAGTTAGTGAAGATTTTCACAAAGTCCGGTATCATCGAACCATGGCACTGAATCAACAGTTCTCCGATCGTCCGCGCATTCTTGTAGTCGGTGGGGGCTATGTAGGCCTCTACGTCGCTCACAAGCTACAGAAGAAGGTCAAGTCCCACGGTGGCATCGTCACCCTGGTGGACCCGCTGCCCTACATGACCTACCAGCCGTTCCTCCCCGAGGTGGCTGGCGGCAACATTGAAGCCCGCCACGCGGTGGTATCGCACCGTACGCACCTCAAGCAGACCGAGTTGATCACCGGCAAGGTGACCGGCATCGACCACTCTCGCCGCACGGCGATGATTGATCCCGGCAACGGGGGAGAGCCATTTGAGCTCACCTACCGTGACGTCGTGATGGCGGCAGGCTCCATCACCAGGACCTTCCCGATCGAGGGACTCAAGGACCAGGGAATCGGTCTGAAGACCATCGAGGAAGCGGTAGCCCTGCGCAACCAGATCCTCGAGCGGATCGAAACCGGTTCGCTGATGGACGCAGGCCCCGAGCGTGACCGCGTGCTGACGTTCGTCGTCGTCGGCGGTGGGTTCGCGGGTATCGAAACCATCACCGAGATCGAGGACATGGCACGGGCGGCCGTCAAGAAGAACGACCGCCTGGAGCAGGCCGACCTGAGGTTCGTCATGGTTGAGGCCATGGGCAGGATCATGCCCGAGGTCACCGAGTCTCAGGCTGTCTGGGTGGTTTCGCACCTGCGGTCCCGTGGGATCCAGGTCAAGCTGAACACCTCGCTTGCCAGCGCCGTCGACGGCCGCCTGAAGCTGATCAATATGCCGGACAAGACACCGGCGGACGAATTTGAGACCGACACCCTCATCTGGACTGCTGGGGTGCAGGCCAACCCGATGGTCAGGTCCTCCGACTTCCCGATCGACGAGCGTGGCCGCCTGCGCGCCAACGCGGAACTCCGGATCACGGGCGACGACGGGCCCATCGACGGCGCCTGGACCGCGGGCGACGTCGCGGCAGTACCCGACCTCACCGGCGGAGGAGTTGGCGGGTTCTGCGTTCCCAACGCACAGCACGCAGTCCGGCAGGCCAAGTTGCTCGCGAAGAATATCTACGCGGAGAACAACGGTGTGGGCCGGGTCAAGGAATACAAGCACAAGAATCTTGGTGCAGTGGCCGGATTCGGACAGTACAAGGGTGTTGCCAACATCATGGGCTTCGGGATGCGCGGACTCCCGGCCTGGCTGGCGCACCGCGGCTACCACGGCATGGCGATGCCGATGTTCGAGCGTAAGTTCCGGGTGGTCTCGAACTGGATCCTTAGCTTCGTCTTCGGACGCGACACCACCCAGCTGATGGACCTGCAGACGCCCAAGCGCCAGTTCCGTGAAGCGGCCACCCCGCCGCCGAAGAAGGCTGAAGCACCAGCTAGCGCCGGTGCAGCGAAGGCCGACTCCTACGGCGAGCCTGCGAAGAGCTAGTCCACCCAGAGTGGTGCTGACGGCGGTACGTGCCCTTCGGGGCAGGTGCCGCCGTTTGCGTTATCCCACTCATCGCGATCCTTCCTCACGGCAGCGAGCACACCGTGACTGAACCGGGACATGGGGTGGATCACGTATTCTTGAGGGGACGATTAGCCCGTCACCGCCCCAGTAGCCCAATGGCAGAGGCACCAGACTTAAAATCTGTTCAGTGTCAGTTCGAGTCTGACCTGGGGCACCACTGACCCTCCGGAAGCTGGTGGTTCGGCAGGGATTCAATCCTCTTGTGGCGAGCGTTACAAGGATGTGACCGGAATTGCTTAGTTTCGACACGTTTTTGCATTAGCTTTTCTACATACCAGGAACACCTGGTGATCGCATCAAAGGCGCACAAAGCCTTTCGGTCGAGGAGAAAAAATACATGACTGCAACACGCAACTCCGTGCGGTTTGGCATTGGAGACAATGCACCGCGCGTAGCGAAGGTCGCTGCCCTGGGGCTGGGCATCGCGCTCTTCGCATCTGCCTGCGGCGGATCGACTCCTGAAGGAGACGGCGGCGAGACCTCAGCCGCACCCGCTGCTACCGGGCTTAGCTGCCCGGAGAGCCAGGGCGGGGAAGCCCCCGAGGCCAACCCGAAGGGGGACCCTTCAGCTGTCCCTGAGGCAACCACCACGTCTGAGACACCACTGA
Source organism: Arthrobacter sp. CAN_A212 (assembly GCF_015752345.1). NCBI lineage: Bacteria > Bacillati > Actinomycetota > Actinomycetes > Micrococcales > Micrococcaceae > Arthrobacter > Arthrobacter sp. CAN_A212. Next base: position 3,961 of record NZ_JADOUT010000017.1, on the reverse strand, counting down.
CCCTGGGTACGCTGCTGCCAACCACCGGTGCACTCGCGTTCCTCGGCCCACCCGAAATCGCCGGCACAAACCTGGCAGTCCAGGAGATCAACGAGGCAGGCGGTGTGCTCGGCCAGGATGTCGAAATCATTCACCGTGACTCGGGCGATACCACCACTGACATCGCCACCCAGTCAGTCACTGACCTCCTGTCCCAGGACGTCAGCGCCATCATCGGTGCCGCATCATCGGGTGTATCCCGGACCGTGATCAACCAGATCACTGGCGCTGGAGTCATCCAGATCTCGCCGGCGAACACGGCTCCCGACTTCACCGACTGGGATGACAACGGTCTGTACTGGCGTACCGCACCTTCCGACGTGCTGCAGGGGCGTGTGCTCGGCAACTACATCATGGAGTGTGGCGCCCAGACCGTCGGCATGGTCACCCTGAACGATGCCTACGGCACCGGACTCCAGGGCTTCGTCAGCGAGGCTGTTGAAGGCGCAGGTGGCCAGGTGGTCGCCAACGAGATGTTCAACGAAGGCGACTCGCAGTTCAGCAGCCAGGTCGACGCAGTCGTCGCTGCAGAGCCGGACGCCATCGTCGTCATCAGCTTCGATCAGGCAACCAGCATTGTGCCGCTTCTCACCGCTCAGGGCGTCGACCCAAGCACCCTCTTCCTCGTGGACGGCAACACCGCTGACTACAGTGAGGATCTGGATCCAGGAACCATGGAAGGTGCACAGGGCACCATTCCTGGCCCGTTCACCGGTGACGACTTCCAGGAAGCACTGTTGGAAATCGATCCAGCTCTCACCAGCTGGAGCTACGCGGGTGAAAGCTACGACGCAGCAAATGTTGTCGCGTTGGCAGCTGAGGCTGCAGGATCCACCGACGGCGAGGCCATTGCTGCCGAACTGCAGGGTGTTACTGGCGAAGGTGAGAAGTGCTACGACTTCGCTGCCTGCGTCACTCTGCTGCGCGACGGCGAAGACATTGACTACGACGGCATCTCCGGTCCGATCACGTTCGATGAGAACGGTGATCCCACCGAGGCATTCATCGGAATCTACGCCTTCGACGGCGACAACGTCCCACAGCCGAGCCGCTCCGAAACCGGGCAGCTCTAAACGGATGAGTCAGGTCGACTGATTTCCAGTTCGACTGACAACTAGTACGACACTCGCACCACAAACGGTCGGTGCTACCCCTGTTCCAGGGGTAGCACCGACCGTTTTGCTGTGTCGGGGCGACTTTGGTGGCTACAGGGGACCCTGGGGTGGTCGGGGGACTCTGGCGGCTACAGGGGGCCCTTAGGGTGGTCGGGGTGCTTGAGGCTACTGGCGGCCGATCCGGCCGCTTGACCGGCCGCCAGTGCTGTCCTGGGTTACCTGCGGACTATCCAGCGAGGGCGGCCTGGGCTATTTGGCAGCTGAGTAGTCGCTTTACCGGCCGACAGGGCTGCTTGCCAGCTGAGCAGTCCCTTTGCTTGCTGGCAGGGCTGCCTGGGCTGCCTGTGGGCTGATCCGGTCGCTTGACCGACTGGCAGGGCTGCCTGTGGGCTTCGCTGCGTGGGGCCCGGCTGTCTGGAAGCGGGCGCTGCCCGTGGGGCCCGGCTGTCTGGAAGCGGGCGCTGCCCGTGGGGCCCGGCTGTCTGGAAGCGGGCGTTGCCCTTGAGGCGACGGTGCTTGGGGGTGAGGTGGCCGTCGGAAGACGGGGGCTGCTTCGATACGCGACTCTCCGGAGCCGGACCGGCGTGGAGGATTGCGCTGCGTGGGAGGGTGCTCTGCTTAGAAGCGCGCTCTGCCTAGAAGGGTGGTGGGACCTTGGGTGGTGGTGCTGGTGGCGGGTCTGGCCTGGTGACATAGCTGTGACCGGCGGGTGAGGTCGCGATGATCATTCCTGGTTCGGGTTGTCGGTAGCGCCAGTAGCCCTCGGATTTGAGCATGTGGTGCCGTTTACACAGGGCCGCGAGGTTGCCGTAGCTGGTTTTCCCGCCCTGTGACCAGGGTTTTGTGTGGTCGAGTTCGCAGAACACGGCCAACCGGTTACACCCCGGGTGTCGGCAGGTCCGGTCCCGCACTCTGACTGCGTCCTGGAGGTCCTTTGGCACCCGGTAGGTGGTGGCGTCGGCGCCGAGTCTGGCACCGGTGAACGGGTGGGTGAGGATCCTCGTGAACGACTGGGCGTGACCGGCGAGCTTCCTGGCCGTTTCGGGGTCAATCGGACCATAGCCCTCCAACTCACCCGGGGTGTCCCCGCCGAGGAGGGTCATCACGGGGACGGTGACGAATACTTTCGCCTGCACACCCCAGTAAGCGTCTGCGTCACCACGGCCGGCCAACCCACCCGTGCCATCCGTCCCACCCATGCCATCCGTCCCACCCGGCATATTCGGTGCATCCGAACTAACAGGGCTTCCGGGTTCGATGACCCCGTCAGTCCTATCCGGGCGGCCCGATTCCCTCATCCCGCCGCCGGCAAGGTCCCCAGTGGCGGGTTTTTCGGTGGCAAGGCCGTCGCCGGCAAGGTCGTCGGTGGCGGGATCTACGCTGGTGGGTTCTGCGCTGGTCATGTGCCCGGTGGCGCCTGCACTGGTGAGGACGTCGATGAGGACGTCGGCGCGTAACTGGCTGAGCGTGCGTGCCTCGTCGGGGGCTTGTAACGCCCGGGCTGCGGTGTCGACGCGGTGGAAAATTCCGGCGACCTGCTCGGTGGGTAGGAAGGCGTGAAGCCAGGCCATCCCGTCGTAGTCCGGATTAATTGACACCCGCCGGTCTTGGAGGGCCTTCCGCCGCCTCACCGTGATCGATTCAGGGTGCAGGGCCTCCCGTAACCGGACGGCCTGGTAGGTGAACTTCGCGACCGTCAACTGGCAGGCCAGATCGATCAACTGGGCTTCGAACCCGGCGCACACCCCGGGCACGGTGTCGGGGATGCTGATCACTTCCCCGACCACGGTGACAGCGTGACGCCTGGTGATCTTCCCGTCTTCAAGGACCCGCAGGGTTGACGGGTAGTCCCGGACCAGGAACTCACTGGTCTCGATCAGGGCACCAGCGGTCCGGTCCGGCAGGCGCAGCGCCGCACCGATCTCGGTTGCGGTGATTGTCCGGCCCAGATCCTGCGCTCCCTCTTCCACCCACGGGTATTCCGCGCGGGTCAGATCCCACAGGTGGGTGACCGCTTTGGCTTCCTGCGCATCAACCCACGACCGCAACCCATCCAGGGCCTTCATCACCTCAAGGGTCTGGGACGCATCAGAGTCCACCAACGCCGCCAAAGACACCCACCCCGTCAACACCGCCCCACCACCAGAAGCCGACTCACCACCACGAACAGCCTCCTCGCTTGAGCCTGTTAGGTCGGTTTCGGCCGCCGCGCCAGCCACTTCGGCCGGGTTGGTCACCACGGTCGGGGCGGGTGCCACGGTCGGGTCGGTCACCACGGGCGGGCCGGGTGCCACAGTCGGGTCGGTCACCACAGTCGGGCCGGGTGCCGGGGCGAACCACACCGCACCCTCACCCAACGGCCCAGCCGGACCGTATCCTGCAGTCTCCGTACCGGTACCGGCACCAGTCCCATTCCCCGTTTCAGCCTTAGCCTCGGGAGTGGGTCCACCCGCAGGACTCTCTGAAAGTCCGGCGGGCGAGCCGTCCGTGGGGCCGCCGTCGGACTCAGTCCCGGCGCCAGGAGCGGGCGGGAATCCGGTCCGCGAAGCAGAAGAATTGCTGCTTTTCATACCCCTAGTCCATCATCGAGCACTGACATTTTTGGCCTTAAATCGGGCACTCGGTAATAACTTTTTCGTACTATTTTCGGGTCCCGGAGTCCCGGCCGGTACCCAGTCGACACCGCGTCAACACCCCCGGGAGGCCACCCCCTGGGTATGGCACTCTGAAATGGCCCCACTTAGGGGACTTTTAGCCGTTTGAAGTGGCCCCACCCTCGACCCGCCCGTAGCGTTCTTTTTGTCGGC